>NZ_CAWQAF010000022.1:221716-287126 GCF_963892745.1 Yersinia sp. Marseille-Q3913
TAGGCAGCAAGCGAGCAAGTCCCGATGAGCTTACTCAAGTAAGTGATTCGGGTGCACGAGTGCAGCTAACAACTCTGTAGCGTCAAGGGACCAAGGACATGCCCAAAGCCATTGGCGTTACAGCTAGGCAGCAAGCGAGCAAGTCCCGATGAGCTTACTCAAGTAAGTGATTCGGGTGCGCGAGTGCAGCTAACAACTCTGTAGCGTCAAGGGCGAAGGGCAGCTGGCCACAACCAAGCCGCACCTCGCACCCCACTCGAATCACCGTGCACCGCCTTACGAATTGGGGTTTCACACTCACCACCAAAGACCCATGGGCTGATTAACGCAGGTAATGTTTTATAGAGGCGTTCAACATTACTCATCCCTCCACCTAAGACCACCACATCTGGGTCAAATAGGTTAATGACCTGAGCTAATGACTTGGCAAAACGTTGCTCATAATTGCTCATGGCCTGCTCTGCTACTGCATCCCCTTGTTCAGCCAGCATAATGATCTCATGGCCTTTAAGTGGTTTTCCACTCAGGCGAAAGTAATCAGTGGCAAAACCAGTGCCGGAGACAAACGTCTCGATACACCCTTTTTTGCCGCAATAACAAGCAACTTCCTGCTGATATTGCCGCTCTTCGTCATCCTGCCACGGCAAGGGATTATGGCCCCACTCACCGGCAATGCCATTACCACCAGCATGGACTCGCCCATCAATAGCAATACCTGACCCACAGCCAGTACCAATAATGGCAGCAAATACCAGATGCTTCCCTGCGCCGGCACCATCGGTTGCCTCGGAAACAGCCAAACAGTTCGCATCATTTGCCAGGCGCACCGGGCGAGAGAGGAGATCTGACAGATCTTTATCGACAAACTGACCATTCAGCCATACCGAATTGGCATTTTTTACTTTGCCGGTAAAAGGAGAGAGTGTCCCCGGGATACCCACGCCGACACTGCCCCGCTCCCCCGTAGCCTGCTCAGCATCAGCGACTAAAGCAGCAATCGCTTGCAACGTTTTTTGATAATCATGGCGTGGGGTATCAACCCGCTTACGGAAAAGTTCCAGCCCATCATTGCTCAATGCAATGACCTCTATTTTGGTGCCACCCAGATCGATACCGATGCGCATAGCGCTCCACCTCGTTGACGGAATTGTTCGTTGTATTGTGACCAATAAATATGCCCGATATGACAAGGCAATGGCGATAATAAAAATCTTATCTTTTCAGTGTGGACAATAGGTCGCGGTGACACAATCTTTGTTACCCGTAATTTTGCATTACGCCGTGTTTAAGTCCCATCGGGTTAAAATTGCATTCAGAAAATGATTGGCTGGCGCTCTTTTTTCTTATTCTTTACTAGGGGTCAAGGCATCAATTCGTTATCATGCCGCCCTGCGTTTGATTAACTTGCGCGCTCCAGGCGCGCCCGAGCCAGGGATAACACTATGCTGTGGTTTAAGAATTTAATGGTTTACCGTTTGAGCCGGGAAGTCTCGCTGTCTGCGGATGAAATGGAGAAACAGTTAAGCGCCCTTAGTTTCACCCCCTGTGGTAGCCAGGATATGGCAAAAACCGGTTGGGTATCACCGATGGGTTCACACAGCGATGCCTTAACGCATACGGTTGATGGTCAGATTGTGATTTGTGCGCGTAAAGAAGAGAAAATCTTGCCATCTCCGGTGATTAAGCAAGAGTTACAAGCCAAAATTGAACGTCTGGAAGGTGAACAACATCGCAAACTGAAAAAAACTGAAAAAGACTCATTAAAAGATGAAGTTCTGCACAGTTTATTACCACGAGCATTCAGTCGATTTAACCAAACCTTCCTGTGGATTGATACGGTCAATGACTTGATTATGGTCGATGCAGCCAGTGCCAAACGGGCTGAAGACACTTTAGCATTGCTGCGAAAAAGTCTGGGTTCCTTGCCGGTAGTGCCGCTGACATTGGAAAATCCGATTGAGTTAACGCTAACTGAGTGGGTGCGTAGTAAAGAATTACCTGCTGGTTTTACACTGATGGATGAAGCTGAACTGAAGGCCATTCTGGAAGACGGCGGCGTGATCCGCTGTAAGAAACAGGATCTGTTCAGTGATGAAATCGCGGTGCATATTGAAGCAGGCAAGTTGGTAACTAAACTGGCACTGGATTGGCAAGAGCGTGTTCAGTTGGTGCTGTCCGATGACGGATCACTGAAACGCCTGAAATTCTCTGACACCTTGCGTGAGCAGAACGATGATATTGATCGGGAAGATTTTGCTCAGCGTTTCGATGCTGATTTTATTCTGATGACCAGTGAACTGGCTGCTTTGATTAAAAATCTGATTGAAGCTTTGGGTGGTGAGGCTCAGCGCTAATACCGCTGTAACTCAACGACAAAGAGTATTGCCCTCTCTGGCATGGAGAGGGCTGAAATATTCGCTAAATTAAAAGGTAAATTAGCTCAAATATTTGCACAAATACGATGATGCTTCAGCAACTTGCAGGTTAAATTCACTTTCCCCTGGGATATAAAAGGTTTCACCCGGCTTGAAAACTTCCCAACCTGACGAACCTGGAATCAGTACTTTTAAACTGCCAGTAATAACCGTCATCTCTTCCGGTTTAGCTGTACTGAAAGTGTACTCACCTTTCTCCATCACCCCAACGCTAGCTGGCCCAATGCTGTCACTGTCAAAACCAATAGATTTCACTTTCCCGGTAAAATACTCATTAAATTTCAGCATAGTTTTGCACCCGCGTCTTAATCAGAATTGAGCTTTCATATTAGAGTCTCTATAAACGCTCTGTCACTGATTATTATAACGAAATGGGATCATTACCGAATTCACAACCAAGGTTGCGGAGAAAACGCACAAATTGCTGCTGGATTTTACTGTTTTCCCTAGAGGAAAGCGGTTATTTAGCTAAAACAGAGCAGCCGCAAATAATATACAACATAAGTGAGAGTCTATTTTTAGCAAAAGAGAGTGGCATCAGAGGTTTCGTAAGATATACAGCGCCAGCGAGGTTTCAAAGACCACAATCAATATTGACCAGAACGCAGGCATAAAATTGGTGTGTTGATGAATAAAAAATTTGAGGGTTTTCATCGGCCCGCCTTGATTGGCCTTGCCTTAAGTGGCATTAATCAGCGCAAATGATTTACGTCGAAATGATTACGTAGGTGATAATTGTACGCTTCGTATAATTATCAGGCAATCAGATGGGCTAATTATTTATATCACAAATTGATCTAACCTCCCCCCTCACTACTTCACTGTTTCATTCGCTAAAATCTGCAAAATGTGGTCGACAACCTCTTGCGGTGATTGAGTTGCATCCAGCACATGATGGGCAACCTCCTGATAGAGTGCTTCCCGGCTGGCTAATACATCCAACATTTCCTCAACGATCGGTTTGCCGGTAAGGCTTGGTCGTTGAGCATCTTCTGGATCTTCGGTTAAGCGCTCTACCAGCACATTAGCAGAGGCACGCAGATAGATGACCAATCCGTGATTGCGCATAAATGTACGATTTTTAGGGGTCAATACCGCGCCACCACCGGTAGCAACCACCGTTTTAGGGGCAGTGACGGTCTCCAGGGCCATACTTTCTCGTAAACGAAAGCCATCCCAACCCTCGCGAGCGACGACTTCGGCAACACTCAACTGTAAAGTTTGTTGCATAAACAGGTCAGTATCAATAAACCGATATCCCAGCGCTTCTGCCAGCGCCTTCCCTACCGTTGTCTTACCTGCACCACGCGCACCAACCATGAAGATAGTTTGTGTCATTACTTGAAAGTCCTTTCATATCAACTTCTGAGGATAAATTCTCGTCATCTAAAAACTGGCCGCTATTGTTAACCGACTAAATTAGATTAACACTCAGCTATATGCTGTAGATGCAAATCATACCGATAATTGAGAGTAGTGCAAACTTTACAAATTCGTAAAACTAACGATACACAGATTACAAATGATATTTTAGTACACCTGATAGGAATCATTAATCCCTACCAGGTGATTAACATAATCAGAAATCGATACTGGCACGTAAAACAAACTGCCGAGGCTCACCAACAGCAATCCGCAAATTGCCACCACTTGAAGGGTAATAGGTTTTATCAAACAGGTTTTTTACATTTAGCTGCCATTTCACCCGATAATGATTAATCGGTAATGAGTATGAAACAAAAGCATCAACTACAGTGTAATCATCTAAAATAAAACGATTTGCTGCGTCACCCGCCCGCGACCCAATATAGCGCGCACCCGCACCAACCCGTAGATCATCGCCGCTCTGCCAGCCGGTAGAACCTAATGCCTTGGCCAGAAATAAAGACGCACTATGACGGGCGACATTCGTCATCCGATTACCTTTATTATCAGGGTCTTCCGTTACTCTAGCATCAATATAAGCGTAAGTTGCAATGGCGCTTAGATCATCAGTCAACTCCCCCGCCACATCTAACTCAACACCTTGTGACCGTATACGGCCAGCGGTGCGGGTAACTGTTTCACCATCAATTAGCTCATTGACCATGACATGGCGTTTAGCAATATCAAACAGCGCCAGAGTACCGGTCACACCATTAAGTAATTCAGCTTTACTACCGATTTCCCAAGATTGTCCCTGCTCTGGTGGCAGTGAACTTATCTGTTTTGCGATCGACGAATTAGGTTTGAAAGATTCACTGTAACTGCCGTAAAAAGAGAGTTCTGGCGTTAATTTGTAGACTACACCGGTGCGTGGGATAAATTTACTGCCTGAACTGTCAGTATTGGTGCTAAAGGGCCGCCCTTTACCGGAGAGAGCATCAAAATAGTCGTAACGTAAACCTGCCAGTACAATCCATTTATCAGTCAGCTCAATAGCATCCTGCATAAACCAGCCAAAACTTTTTAAGTTTCTGCGGTGATCACTGTTTTTAACACTCACCTTCGTAGAGAGTGGCATCACACCATACACCGGATGATAAATATTAAAATCCTCGTTCTTTTTGTCACGGATCATATCACCACGATAGGTACGGTTATCTTCGTAATCGAAACCAAATAGCATCTGATGGCCCATCCCTGCTATATCCAGATCGCCATTCACTGTGATTTGCACCGCCTGAGCCTGGCTGACGGCACTGGCGGTAGCATCGGCTTGCCGGCTCAGAACGCCAGTAATAGGATTGAGCAAGATAGCCCGCGCTTGATTATCACTGTAGCGATTGCGTCCATACGCATATGTCAATGTGCTTTTCCAATGCAAATTCAGCACCTGGTCAATTTGCAGGGTGATATTGTCCTGATCGCCACGAGTCGCGTTATAGCTCTCATCAAATCGGCGATCCCGTGACGTATCGACTGGTTTACCGGTACGGTTATCAATAATTGTGCCGCGATCAAAAGGAGTGAGATACTCCATATGTTCGTAAGCAACACGGAGCGTCGTCATTTCACCAAACCACATTATCGAGGGTGCAGCGACCGTCTGACGATGGCGACCAAAATTACGCCAGTAATCCACTTCACCATGATCCACAATCATCCGATAAGCAAAACCAGATTGGCCTAATGGGCCCGTGAAATCCAACTGGCCCCCCCCCCCTTTGAGACTACTTCCCCAGCTGTCAATATGCACTTGCTGCAGCAACTGTGGTTTCTTGGTAATCATATTGATGACACCTCCCGGCTCCCCCATGCCATATAACATTGATGCCGGGCCTTTAAGTACCTCGACCCGCTCAGTTGTTGGGGTGAAATTACGTGCGAGTACCGAACGAACACCATCGCGCAGGATTGAACCATCACGGTTAAAACCAAATCCACGCTTCATCACGGCATCTTGTGTACCCCCTAATGTATTTGTTTGAGTAATACCACTAACGTTATGTAATGCCTCATCAATATTTCTTACCGCTTGATCACGCAGCACCTGTTGTGGCACTACACTCACCGCCTGCGGTACATTCAGCAAATTGGTATTCGTGCGAGTCCCTGTGACACTGATGATGGGTTGATAGCTTTGTGTATCAGCTTCACTTTGCTGCCCAACAACCACCATTTTGGTTTTAGCTTCGCTCTTTTTTTCTTCAGTACGATTGTCTGCTGATTGGGCGACTGACCCCATCGCAAGTAGCGGCAAACCGCACCAATACCAATGTTGACGCTTAAGTATTTCCATATTTTGACGAACTCCAATAAATCCCTGAGAAAGGTAGCGGTAAAAATTGTTTATAGAGCTGTTGGAATGTTTGCTGTGGGCAGATATCAGCAAATAAATCGGGATAGAACGCTTTGGCAAACATTTCAACTGCCACAACGTGATAAGGGCTGAGGTAAAAGTTATGCCAAATACTGTAGGCATGGCCCTGAGTCACGGCACGAAGATGGGAAAGGATAGGTTGGTCTGACAACGCTTGTTGGAAGCTGTGCTGTGCCAGCTCAGCATTCACTAGCGGCCCCAGTTTTAAGTGAGAAAAACGTTTACCAGTCAGCCCGGCCATACCGGTAGCAATATAGATATCTGGATTGGCTTGCAGCACAGTTTCCGGATTCAGTTCTCCATACAAGGTATTAATATGGGAGGCAGCAATATTGTCGCCGCCAGCAAAAGCAATCAGGTCACCGAGATTGCCTTTAGAGGCCGTGGTACAGCAACTTTCACGTCGCCCTAGATGCAAATGCAGCATAACCGTCGGTTTTCGCCCTTGATACTGGGCCAGCCTCTGTTGGATAACATGCATATGTTGCTGATAAAAAATGATAAATCTCTCGGCGCGCCCTTGACGATTAAGCACCTCACCTAACAACTTAATACTGGGGATCGTTTGATTTAGCAGATCGATCCTCAGATCTACAAAGATCACAGGAATACCGGCTTTGGTTAAACGAAGCAATGTTCCGTCATCGCCCTCTCCCCCTCCAAGCCGCGACAAAATAACCAGATCGGGTTGTAATAGGATCAGGCTCTCAACATTTATCTGGCGAATGTTGCCACTTTTAATTATTGGGATTTGAGCAATTTCAGGAAATTTTTGTGTATAAAGTTGCCAGCTTTGCGCATCGTAACGTTCCAGGTCGGCGGGCCAAGCAATTACTCGTTGCGCAGGATTTCCTGGCTCCAATAACGCCAGTGTATAGAGCATCCGGCTTTCACCCACAATAATACGCTGTGGATTATCAGGTACTTCCACCTGGCGGCCTAGAATATCGGTAACACTCTTTGCCTGCCCGTTAAGAGCCCCACTTAGCAGACAAAAAACCAAAAGAGCCTGAAAATAGCGCATACACGTCACATAACCAGATAAATGAATGCGCATGATAATCATTATCATTGTGGTGTTTCAAATGGAATGCGGTTTTCGTTTAGATAAAAGAGAGGAACCGCTAAAAGCCCTCTTTGGTCCTATTTTTTAAGTCATTTAGCGGTGCTTTCGCCTGATGATTCTCTGAGAAATCAGAGATCATGGCGCAGGGAATATCAGAGGCTGTAAATTGGGGGTTCTAACGAGGCTGACAAATGTAAACTATTGCGGGAGGGAAATTACGCACTACCCGTATCTTTTTCCACGTGAAGTAGCGGGATAACAAGGGCTCGGAAAGGTGGCTGTATTGGAACAAAACCAACATCCCATTGTTTGTGCGTAAGCGCTGCTGAGTCTGTTGCAATATTCTGATGCTGATCTTGGTTGGGATCGAGAGCAATGGTAGGCAACAAAATACAACATCGTAATTTTGATCTAACTGTTCGGCCGAGCGATCAACAACCTGCAAACGCGAGTCGCTTATCTGATGTAATGCGTGCACAAAGTGGGGCAGAATTTCGTAAGCCTGTAAGCGAGAGTTTGCTGACATATGTGACAAGATCCGCTTTGTCAGCACACCATCAGCGGCACCTAGTTCAGCAATATTAAGATGTTGCTTCCAATCCACCTGATTCAACATCGCCTGACATAACCAAGGTGAAGAAGGAGCCAACGTGCCAACCGTACGTGGTGAGGCAATAAAGCGCTGTAAATAGGAAAATTGACTTTTAAAATTACGCCGAACGGTGTTTAGCATAGCCTCTCCTCGGAGCCCTAGATACACCACAATAACACCTTATATTCCTTAAGTTATCATTAAGATTGCTCTAATAATTAATTATTTTTAGTCGGCAAATAGAAAACGCCATTAGGCGAAATAGAGATGATAATGAAATAAGTAAGCCCAAATTAACAATAACTCGCCATTGTTAACTTGGGCTTGCTCGCAGCAGAGAGCACGATGGTGATTGCAATACCGATCGCATATCTAACCATTTCATTAATTATAACTTATTGTGAATAATTAATGATAAATCTCAGCACTAGCACTGTAATTACTGGAGTCACCTGGATTGCTCATGCCAATGACCCGGTAGTGACTGGCACCATCTGCGGTTGCTTTCTCATTCAATGCTGACTCCACATCCATCGGTGAACCGCTAACATTAGAAATAGAAATAACCCCCATGCTCTGCAACTTCGTCGCTTGTTCCGGACTCACTTCTTGCGCAGCCATAGTGGCGAATGAAGCGGTGGCAATAAATGCGGCTGCGATAATAGGTAATAGTTTCATAAAATTCTCCAACAGACAGGTTGTATGTAACGTCTTTGTGAGATTAATTATGAGCGCTCCACTGCAAGGAGACGTAATGCTCTGTAAAGAACATCAATCATTGTGAGGAGAATAAGGAGGAAATAAAATATTTTATGTCACTGGAGACAAGAAAATACATAATTAAGGGCAGACGCCAATATATTTGGCCACTACCCAGATTTATACTTTATAGATTATCAAGATGCAGTAAGGCGGCAGATCAGTGATTCGGGTAGGCAAACGTAGCCAATACACCAGCAACTTGAAAGATGACGGGTATTAGTTGCGCTTTGCAACAATCATCATAATATCACTGGTAAATGAACCGTCAGTTTCAATCTGATAATGATTAATTACACTTTCAGATGCCGATTTTTGTAGCTCACGAATGGCAGTAGCAAAATAGTCGGGGGTGCGCATTCTGGCAATCCAGCTGCTGAACTCCAAATATAATCGATCGGAGGTCACTTTATTAATCACCAATCCGGCATCAGTAAACAGCGCCAGCCATTCACCTGGAGAGTAATTCTGTACATGTGAGCCCCCCGCTTATGGTTTAACTCACTGATTTAATTTATCTATCTTATTTCCTGTAAAGCGCTAATATGCTTTTATCAAACTAAATCCACTATAGTGGGTGAATTGCAGCATCACAATAGCACGGGAGATATTATGGTTACGCTTAGAGCAATGCTGGCAGAGGAGCTTGGCGACTATAGGAATTTATTTATTACCGAGTATGCGCAAGATTTAGTGTCTAATAGTGACTATAGCGCTGAGCAAGCTTTGGCTTATGCAACACATAGCTTTGATAACTATTTGCCGGAAGGTGTTAATAGCCCAAGTGATCATCTTTTTTGCATCGAGAATAGAGATAGTATCAGCGGTGAAGAACAACTGGTGGGTTATTTATGGTACGGACTAGGTAAAGAGGATAGTGCAGCCTTTATTAAGGATTTCTACGTACTACCACCGTGTCAACGTCAAGGTTATGGCTCGGCGTGCTTAGCAGCATTAGAAAACCAATTAATTGCTCAGGGTGTATTTGAGATAAAACTGCGGGTAGCGGCTGATAATCCACAAGCGAAAAGATTGTATGAACAGATGGCATTTGCCGTGACCGGATTTAATATGTCCAAATCGCTGGTAAGAAAGTAGTAGCGGTAAGTACATACCATCATGGATAGCGGGCAGTAATAATCTGTTGGTGCAGGTATAACTGCAAACAAAAGAAAATAACGGTCTGAAAACTGGATAATCAGTTTATCAGGCTCGATATAACTATTATTTGGCGTTAAAGCGCTTTGTCTTCATCCATCTGTTGCAACTGATTTCGATAAGATTTCACTTTTTGACGCTTCTTCATCCAGATGGAGAATGACACGACAAAAATGCTACCCGCCAGGGTTAATACGCCTAGTTCATGCTGATAAAACAACATAATAATAAAATAGACAGCAGAAATTATTGCTACCCATTTAGCCGAATGACCAATCGAGTTTTTCTCATCAGTCAAACGGCGGATACTCTCTTCTTCGCTGATCCCCATGCTTAATCCTCCTTAATAGCCAGCTTATAATATTGGGCCAGTTGCATGATAATTCAACATATTTTTCAGTTTTTATTTTATTCAGTTGAGATAGCACTGATTGACTATCTCGATTGTGTTCATATGAGTGTGAAATCCCTCAATTACATACCATCCTGAAATTTTCGTGCTTTGGCAGTTTGCTGCTTTTCCAGTTCAAAAATGGCGCGTTGCAGCCCTTTTTCTTGAATTGGGCTTAAGCGAGGGAATTTAAAACTCAGGCGCTGCATCGTAAGTGTTTCGCCTTTGTTATTTACAACCTTTTTATCAATAGCTCGGATAAA
Source organism: Yersinia sp. Marseille-Q3913 (assembly GCF_963892745.1). Classification (NCBI taxonomy): domain Bacteria; kingdom Pseudomonadati; phylum Pseudomonadota; class Gammaproteobacteria; order Enterobacterales; family Yersiniaceae; genus Yersinia; species Yersinia sp. Marseille-Q3913. The sequence continues at coordinate 232,183 of NZ_CAWQAF010000022.1, forward strand.
TTGCAGGTCTAATTTAAAAATACCAAAACCGCATAAATCAACCGAAACATCGCGCAAAATACCACATCCTTGCAGAGGGAACGCACTGCCTTTCAGTGCATATAGACCCATTCCACCCAAGGAGACATCTGCCAGCGTATAGGAGAATTTACTACCATCAGCGAATTTTCCTGAGCAGTAATAAGCAGGCCACTGAGGAATATTGACGCGAAAATACTCCCGTCGTTGAATGAAGTAAAGTTGCTCAGGGAGAGCGGTGCTAAAAGCTGGTAGTGATAAATACTTTATTTCTTTCAATGGACTACAGGTGAATTCGATTTTTGCGCCGGTAGGTTCCGCAATGATGGTTATTTGATTAGCAGCCAAGGCTGAAATGTTTTCATGCTCTACGCTGCCAAAATCAAAAATAAACTGGTTTGTCTCGGGTATCACATCCAGAATACGGCTAATAAATTGTCCGCGCGCATGGGTCACCATCACGGCGGTATCGTTCTTCTTTAAGTCCCGAAGAATTGCACAGATCGCTAATTTATTTGTTTTGACAAAATTCTCTTTAGATGTTTCGCTCACCTGCCATTCCCCATCTTTAATTTATCGCTCTGGCTACCCAGATTATTAAAAGCCTATAACTATCAAGATGGATATCGGCAGATATCGGAATAACTTTAGCGGTTATTTTTTGTATTTTTTTATTTTCGACGGGAGTCAGGGGAGTTAAAAATAAAGCGACGTCGGCGGGAGCCAAATATCGCTTTAATCTGCATACAACAATTTGCGGTCAATCAGCTGCGAACTAAATCGTCGCCGTAGCCAATCCACTTATAGGTTGTCAATGCATCCAGCCCCATAGGGCCACGGGCATGGAGTTTTTGCGTGCTGACGGCAACTTCTGCCCCTAAACCGAATTGACCACCATCAGTGAAGCGCGTGCTGGCATTGACATAGACCGCCGATGAATCTACCGCGCGGACAAAATGTTCAGCGCTGCTGAGTGAGCGCGTCAAAATGGCATCGGAATGGCTGGTGCCATGTTCGCGGATATGATTAATGGCAGCATCAATATCAGCCACAATATCGACATTCAGATCCAGTGAGAGCCACTCATCATCGTAATCTGCGGCTTCCACCGCCACCACTTTGGCCTTACCTTCCACCAGATATGGCATGGCCTGCGGGCTGGCATGTAGCGTCACACCAAAGACATGCATTCTGGCACTCAATATAGGTAGGAAGCTCGCAGCGATGGCCTGATGAACCAGCAGAGTTTCCAGTGAGTTACAGGCACTTGGTCGCTGGATTTTTGCATTTTCAATGACCAATAGCGCCTTCTCAACATCGGCGCTTTCATCGACAAAAGTATGGCAAACACCAATTCCGCCAGTAATTACCGGAATGGTCGATTGCTCACGGCACAGTTTATGTAGACCAGCGCCACCACGTGGAATCAACATATCAACATAGCGATCCATGCGCAGTAACTCATTCACCAACTCGCGATCCGGACTTTCAATCGCCTGCACTGCGGCTGCGGGTAAACCGCACTGCTCCAGCGCCTGTTGGATCACTTTCACCGTCGCCTGATTGGTGTGATGAGTCTCTTTCCCACCGCGCAAAATAACCGCATTACCGGTCTTCAGACATAAGCTGGCCACATCAATGGTGACATTCGGACGGGCTTCATAAATGACACCAATCACCCCCAGTGGTACACGGCGGCGTTCGAGCTTCAAGCCGCTGTCGAGCAGGCTACCATCAATCACGCGGCCCACAGGGTCATTTAGGCGGCATACCTGCCGCACATCATTCGCAATGCCGGCTAATCGGGCGGGTGATAATAGCAGCCGATCGAGCAGCGCTTCACTCATGCCACTGTCACGGGCGGCTTTCATATCTTGTTCATTAGCCTGCAAAATGGCCTGACTTTCAGACTCCAGCAGGTTGGCGATGACCGCAAGTGCCTGATTCTTTTTGGCCGTGCTTAGTAGCGCCAATTGCCAGGAGGCCTGTTTAGCGGCCTTTCCCATCTGTTCCAGCATACTCATGCTTGCTCCTTAACTGACAATCATATCGTCACGGTGAACAGCCACCGGGCCATATTCATATCCGAGGATTTCACTAATTTGTTGCGAGTGGTGCCCCGCTAACAGGCGCAAGGCGTCACTGTTATAACGTGATACGCCGTGGGCCAAATCTCGCCCGCTGAGATTGCGGATGCGGATCACTTCACCACGGGAGAAGTTCCCTTTAACGCTGCGAATACCTTTTGGCAACAGCGAGCTTCCCCGCTCCATAATGGCAGAGACCGCCCCATCGTCGACGGTGATCTCACCGGCGGGTGGTGCACCAAAAATCCAGCGTTTGCGGTTTTCCAGCGGTGTTTCCAGTGCGTGGAAGCGGGTGCCGACGGGGGTGCCGTCAATCACATCGGCAATCACACCCACCTGGCTCCCCGCGGCAATGACCACATCAATACCCGCGCGACACGCAACATCGGCAGCTTGCAGTTTTGTCGCCATACCACCAGTGCCGAGACCAGAGACGCTATCACCGGCAATTTCACGCAAGGCATCATCAATACCATGTACTTCGCGGATCAGTTCTGCTGCTGGGTTATTCCGCGGATCGGCGGTGTATAAGCCCGCCTGGTCGGTCAATAACAGCAACTTATCCGCACCGGCCAGAATGGCCGCCAATGCGGAGAGATTATCGTTGTCGCCCACTTTAATTTCAGCGGTAGCAACGGCGTCATTCTCATTGATGACCGGAACGATGCGGTTATCCAGCAGGGCATTCATGGTGTCGCGCGCATTTAAAAAACGCTCACGATCTTCTAAATCAGCACGGGTCAGCAGCATCTGACCCACATGGATGCCATAGATAGAAAATAGCTGTTCCCAGAGCTGAATCAGCCGGCTTTGCCCGACTGCGGCCAACAGTTGCTTTGAGGCAATTGTGGCGGGTAATTCTGGGTAACCCAGGTGTTCACGCCCAGCGGCAATAGCCCCGGAGGTGACAATAACAATACGATGACCTTTGGCGTGTTGCTGGGCGCACTGGCGCACCAATTCAACAATATGGGCACGGTTAAGACGACGGGAACCGCCAGTCAGCACACTTGTCCCCAATTTCACAACCAATGTCTGGCTGCCACTCATAATTTTTCTGCCGTTGGGATAATTAAAAAAAGTGATGATAGATCAAATGTTGTAGCAGGCGCGAAGCATTATGCCAACAGGCATGACAATATATTCCCCCTTTTATTGTGCAAAAGGGGGAGTGCTCTTCTTATTTAGGGATTAACAACGCATTTCTTACGCGGACAGCTTAACGGGCTGTTCGCTAAAATCTTGCGCTGGCACCAATCTCATTTCAATAGAGGTCAGCATTTCGGCCAGGCGCTTGTGAAAACCGCGTAATGTGGTCTCCAGCTTCTCCTGTACTTCAGGATCTTTAATGTTTTCTGCTTTCCAGTTGCCCTCTTTATTAAACAGGCCAAGCTGGTAAACATAGGTAAAATGGTCCGCCGCAGGCTCCAGCTCTATCCACCACCCCCAGAACTCACGCTTCTCTGGAGCAAGCTTCACATTGACGCAAACAGCTAAACAGTCAAAGAAAAAACGGTCATTCTGGCACTGCCCTTCACGTAGGTATGGTCCCAAAGCGGCAAAACGTTTCATAAGCTTACTTTTAGGATGAGCACTGGTTGACGTCATTCTTAAATCTCCTTATGTAGACGCACCTTTTTAGCAAACTGTTAAAAATTAGCAACTCATTAACGCATTTTATCTTCTAACCATTGGCTGGTTTGCAATAATGCGCGATGGAAATTGTCATACAGTGGCGTTGATGATATAGCCAATAATTTGCCGTCCGAGGACGAAGAGCAAATAAGTTTCGACTCCTCTTTCGGGCTGAAGGGATCATTTTCCCAGAAACCGGCCAGCATTGGCGTTTGGCAGCGCCGCCCTAATAACCCCTGCGTTTTCAAAGAATAGCGGTTCATTTCTGTTTTCAGTGTTTCATCAGAAGCATCTGCCATGCCCAAGCGACTGGCCATCACATCCATATACATGTCCGGCACTTTGCGCTGGCTATCACTGTTGCACAACAGATGATGAACAATCGGCCCAAGACATGCCACCGCGCGAACCCGCTGAGGTTCCAGATAACCTAAGCGCACCGCCACATTGGCACCGAACCGTAAGCCGAAAACAGTGACTCGCTGATGATCCACCCAAGGAATATTCGGCAATGCATGTAGCACTTGTTGATGCAGATAACTGGTGTCCTGGGTTAATTTCCAGCGTGATGATGCCCCCACGGATGGCATGTCGATGGTCAACATAGCTATCCCTTTGGGTGCCAGATAGTCGCGGAACAGGCGGTGATAATCACTTTGCAAGGTATCCAGCCCGCCACATATCAGCACCGTCGGAAATGGCGCACTGCCGACGGTTGGCATATGCAGGAAGCCGGAAAGGGTGCCACCATCGGAAATAGCGAAATCAAGTTTTTTCAGCGTGTAGGGCAGATGTTCAGCGGCGGCTTCATATGCGCGGTTAGACAGCACTTCGACCTGCTCGGCCAGCTCATCACCTTTCAGGTGCGGGTAACTGGCGATGCTGTAGAGATTGGCCGCATTTAACCAATATTGACCTGCATTCATCGGGTCAGCTTCTTCCATCGCTTTTTGCTGCCACTGCATCGCTTGATGGGCCCACTCATAAATCCAGTTGCCGTTACGATAACCCACCACAGTATCCAGCAGTTCGTTATCGCTATGTTCCGCTTTTGAGCAGGCAATGCGCGATAAAACCTCTTCTATCTCAAGGGGATCGACACCACGCCAGGTCCACATCAGGCGGTTTATCATTCGATACCAATGGCTGGCAGTGTCGCCATCCAATGCTGAATGAACATTCATGGCCTGATTGCAATGGGCATGCCGAACTAAGGTCGAGGTTTCAGGGTGCTTAAATTTGGGTTTGAACAGAATTTCAGAAAGGTTGGCTTGTGCCATGGTAACAATAGCCTCCATAAGCCGTGATTCAGGCCCGGTAAGGGCTGCTCAGATGGAGTCAAGTGTACTCATACTGCGAGGAAAATGGAACGCCCGGTCAATACCGAGCGTTTAAAGTTGGCTAAATTACTTGCCGCTTAAGGGGGCAACAAAGGTCACCGCCATATCCCACGGCTGTTCAATCCATGTATCCTGCGGGATATCAACCACATAGTCATCGACTAATGGGCGACCCGCGGGTTTGGCGAAGATAGTGACAAAGTGTGCTTTAGGATACATATCGCGAATGGCTTTCGCGGTGCCACCGGTATCAACCAAATCATCAATCACGATAAAGCCTTCACCATCGCCTTCAGCGCGTTTTAAGACTTTAAGATCACGTTGATTATCATGGTCATAGCTAGAAATGCACACGGTGTCTACATAACGAATACCCAGCTCACGCGCCAGAATACCAGCCGGTACTAACCCACCACGGCTCACCGCGATGATACCTTTCCATTGCTCGGCTGGCAGTAAACGTTGTGCCAGTTTGCGGGCGTGAATTTGCAACATATCCCAGGTAACGACGTATTTTTCGCTCATAAAATGTAATCCCAGCCAGTATAAGAAGTGGCTTGCCATGTATCAGAAGGGGAAAAAAGGTTGCGCGAGATTATAGTGAGCCAGCCGGATAAAAACCAGCAATTATCTGGCTAATTAATCGGATCGGATACGGTAATTGTGCAGCGATACGCGCGCAATGCCAATGAAAGTGATATTCTCAATCTATCTCGCCATCTTGATGGCGGTTTGTCACTACCCCTAAAATCTTTAGTCATCAACCCAATAGCATCTCTGGCATCTCCATTGCGAGGCTGCCGATATGAGAATGCTATTACAGGAGACTTACAGTGTCTGAACTGTCTCAACTTTCGCCTCAGCCGTTGTGGGATATTTTTGCAAAAATCTGCTCGATCCCACACCCGTCTTACCATGAAGAAGCGCTAGCACAGCACATTATGACGTGGGCCAAAGAAAAAGGTCTGCACGCCGAACGTGATCAAGTCGGTAATATCCTGCTGCGTAAGCCTGCTACCAAAGGGATGGAGAACCGTAAGCCCGTGGCACTGCAAGCCCATTTGGATATGGTTCCGCAGAAGAATAATGATACGGTACATGACTTCACCAAAGACCCAATCCAGCCTTATATCGATGGTGAATGGGTTAAAGCCCGTGGCACCACATTAGGGGCAGATAATGGCATTGGTATGGCCTCCGCGCTGGCGGTGTTGTCTGACGACAGTGTCGAGCATGGCCCACTGGAAGTGCTACTGACCATGACCGAAGAAGCCGGGATGGACGGCGCATTTGGCCTGCAACCTAACTGGTTGAAAGCAGATATTCTGATTAACACCGACTCCGAGCAGGAGGGTGAAATCTATATGGGTTGCGCTGGTGGTATTGATTTCATCACTACCTTGGCGCTGAAGCGTGAAGCTATCCCCGCCGGTTACCAAACCTTAAAACTGACCTTAAAGGGCCTGAAAGGGGGTCACTCTGGGGCGGATATCCATTTAGGTTTAGGCAATGCCAATAAGCTGCTGGCCCGCTTCCTGTTTGAACAGGCAAAAGATTTAGATCTGCGAGTATTGGATCTGAATGGCGGTACATTGCGTAACGCAATTCCACGTGAAGGCTCTGTGACGCTAGCTATCGCCGCAGATAAAATCGATCAACTGAAAAGTTTGAGTCAAGACTATCTGGCGACGTTGAAAAACGAATTGGCCGCAGTGGAAAAAAATCTAACTGTGCTGCTAGAACCTGTCACTACCGATGCGCAAGCCCTGACGAAAGATACCCAACAGCGTTTGGTAGCATTGTTAAATGCGACCCCAAATGGGGTGATTCGTATGAGCGATGCGGTTAAAGGCGTGGTAGAAACCTCACTAAATGTGGGTGTGGTGACCATGAATGAGAATGAAGCAGAGATCATTTGCCTGATTCGTTCTCTGATCGACAGCGGCAAAGATTACGTGGTGAGTATGCTGACGGCAATTGGTCAGTTGGCAGGGGCTAAAACCTCGCCAAAAGGCGGCTACCCTGGCTGGCAGCCAGACCCTAGCTCACCGGTAATGGCGTTAGTGCGGGAAACCTACCAGAAGTTATTCAACAAAACGCCCAATATCATGGTGATCCATGCCGGTCTTGAGTGTGGTTTGTTCAAAAAACCTTACCCAAATATGGATATGGTGTCGATTGGACCAACCATGACCGGCCCTCATTCGCCGGATGAACAAGTTCACATTGAGAGTGTGGGTCAATATTGGCAACTGCTGACTGCGCTGCTAAAAGCGATTCCAGAACGTGCGTAAATAGGTTTAGCTAACCTATTGATAAGATAACGGCGGGCCTGACGGGTCTGCCGTTTTTTATGTCGTACTATTCCCAGCTAAGCAGTAGCTGCCGCTCAAGTTGTGGGTCAAGCAGAGTGACATGCAACCCCACCAAGCGCACTCCCCGCCCCCCACGCCGCTCGTTCCAGGCGGTTCGCGCCACTTGTAGCAAATCAGCTTTATTCAGTTGCGGCCAGACATGTTCCTGCGTCGTTTGCTGAAAATCATGAAATTTTAGCTTAACCCCTTGTCGGGCAATATGCAGATCTGGCCTCACCTTGCGTAAGCGAGTTTCCAACTCAATATATAGCTGCTCAATCAATGACTCACAGCTATCCCAATCATGAATATCTTCTGCCAACGTTCTTTCGACACCCACTGATTTACGTAAGCGATCCGGTGATACATGTCGCTCATCAATACCGTGGCTGCGCTCCCACAGCACATGACCAAACTTACCAAAACGCTTTAATAATTCAGCTTGCGGATAGTTTTGTACCTCACCACAGGTGACCAACCCCACTTCTTGTAAACGTTTAGCGGTCACTTTCCCGACGCCAGGAATTTTGCTCAGCGGCAAATCATGCAAGAAGGGCAAGACCTGATCGGGTGTTATCACATATTGCCCATTGGGCTTATTTAAGTCAGATGCGATCTTAGCCAGAAACTTTATGGGGGCAATGCCAGCCGAGGCGGTCAGATTCAGTTCATCAGCAATCGACTGGCGAATTTCTTGTGCAATTAAGGTGGCGGAGCCACTGCACGCAAGGCAATCCGACACATCCAGATAGGCTTCATCCAAGGATAGCGGTTCAATCAGTGAGGTATAGCGGGCGAAAATCTCACGGATATGCAGTGAGGCCTCTTTATATGCCGCCATTCGGCCAGGAATAACTTTAAGCTGCGGGCACAGTTTCAGTGCCATTGCCGTTGGCATAGCACTGCGGACGCCATAACGCCTTGCCGGGTAATTGGCAGTGCTGATAACACCACGCCGATCCCGACTGCCACCAATCGCGATGGGAATATCGCGCAGACTAGGATCGTCGCGCATTTCTACTGCCGCGAAGAAGCAATCCATATCCACATGAATAATTTTCCTCATGTTATCCCCCCAAGCAGACCACTGTATAAGAATACAGTTAAATGGGGAAAACTCAAGATTATCCTAACCCGCAGCACCTCCCCGATCCTTCAGTTGAAAAGCGATAGTAATTGTCCTAATCAAAGTGCCAACCAATTTCTCATATAACAGAATTGAATTCTGTTATTGAGGTTTTTAAGTGTTTTGTTATTTATTTTTATAAAAAAACCATTAAATTCGACAAGGTCGAAAAATGTTAGTTATATGATTAACATTCACCTCAGAAAGATTCATTATTAACTAATGGATGGAAACTAAATATCATGCGAAATTATATAATGGCTACTTTACTATTATCTTCTGGTTTTGCAGTAAATGCTCAATCCGTTACATCATCGGCATTACCCCTGACACCACAAATTATTGCTCACCGTGGGGGAACGGCGGATGCGCCGGAAAATACACTGCCAGCAATCAAAAAAGCGTTAGATAATGGTGCCAATGCAATTTGGATCACCTTGCAACTATCAAAAGATAATATTCCCGTATTGTATCGCCCCTCTGACCTTAAGGAATTAACCAACAAATCGGGAAAAGTATCTGCTTACACCGCCCAACAACTTGCACAAGTTGACGCCAATGTTACTTATGATAAAAAACATAATATTACGCCTAAACCAAACGTTCACATTGGCATTCCCACACTTGATGAGGTATTAAAACTATTTCCTACCACGACATTTTACCTTGATATCAAGTCTCCAGATGCAAATCCGGCAACCTTCGCCAAAGCATTGCAAAAAACACTTGAGGCGACAACTAAAGGTGAGGAAAACCGCCTATCCCGCACCCGAGTCTACTCCACCGATGATACTTATTTAACTGCGCTGGACACAGTGAATAAGACAAATGATCAATCACATCAGATAAAACGTTTCGAAAGTCGCGACTTTACGCGGACTCAGCTAGCCAATATCACCATGGATCATAAATGCAATTTACCCATAGATAATAAAGAGCGGTGGTATGGATTGGAATTACACCGAAATGTTGAAGTCGTGGAGAAATATACCCTAGGAGAAGGGCGTTCGAACGCCGTATTAAGCTGGGATAAAGAAGCGGTTGATTGTTTCCGTAAAAACACTAATGCACATATTATATTCTTCGGCATTAATACCCCAGAAGATTATAAGAAAGCAAAAGAGTTAGGCGCGGATGGTGTCATGGTTGATTCACCAGCCATGTTTAAAAAAATTGTGAGTGACGACAAGTAATTAAATATCTCTTTAGCTTAATCTAAATGATAAAGCCCCAGCCAACAGATAGCTGACTGGGGCTTTGCCTTCTCTACTTATTTATCGTATCGGCTCTATTTTTATCTATCTGAGCACTGGCTATAGAATACGATATTGATCCAGCGCCTTCTGGCGAGCAGCCTCTTTCGCCAAACGTTTCTTACGCGCATCACAAGGTTCAGGGCAATCACATACTTTTTCCATCCCCAACGCCCCAATGCCGCCACAACTGCCCTGTAAGGTTTTACGTTTTACGATATAGCCTAGTGACATCCCAGCGATAACCAATAGGAAAAAGACAAAGGACGCGATAAAAACAGTCAACATATCCCCTCCGATTAAGGCCGTTTTTGTCGATAAGGCTGGAATGCATCGGAATAGCGCTCCTCAAAGCCCTCATCGGTTTTGACTATCATAAGTACCGGAATACCGAGCAAATTAGCTAATGCCATTCCCCGCTCTGGTCCAAGGACATCTAACCCAGTAGATAGTCCATCAGCGGTCATACAGCTCGGGTCTAAAACGGTGATCGACACTAATCGATGATTGATTGGTCGACCGGTGTCGGGATCAATGGTGTGAGAATAACGTACACCATTCTGCTCGAAATAATTACGATAATCCCCGGAAGTGGCGATTGCCATACGGCCTGGCTCAATAATCTCTTGAGCACTTTGTGCCAGGCCAGACACTGGCTTTTCAATAGCAATACGCCATGGTTTGCTCTCTCCATTATTGCCACGGGTCCGCACTTCGCCACCGATATCAACCATATAATTGGTGATATTATTAGCTTCCAGATATTCAGCAACCACATCGACCCCATAGCCTTTAGCAATAGAGGAGAGATCGACATACAACTCGGGGATTCGTTTTACTAAAGCACCATTTTCTACAGCCAGTTTATCAATGCCGACCCATGCCCGTCGTTTGGCAATTTCAGCCTCGGTAGGCACCACATCAGGCCGCCCTTCTGGGCCGAAACCCCATAAGTTCACCAATGGCCCGACAGTCACATCCAACGCGCCATCAGTCAGGCGGTTAATTCGGATAGCTTCCCGTACAACTTTCGCCGTCGCATCTGAAACTGGGAAAGGTGTATTCACCTCGCGACTTTTGTTGAAACGGCTCAATTCAGAGTCAGGTCGATAAGTCGACATCTGGTCATTAACGGCTTCCAGCTCGCGGTCAATCTCCTGCTTTAACTTCTCTGGACTGGGTGTAGATGAGTCACTCACATACTTAATTGAGTATGAGGTTCCCATCGTTTTACCTTCGAGATTGATTTGCTCAGGACCACATCCCGTCAGCAGAAAAACCCCCACCACCACCATTAGCCAATGTATTAACTGTTTTTGCACGATATCCCCAATAGCTGTATTCCCTTTGTACTTGAAGCCGGATGGTAAAAATTAGCCACCGAAATCATCAAGCATAATATTATCGTCTTCCACGCCGAGATCTTTCAGCATCTTGATGACTGCTGAATTCATCATTGGCGGACCACACATATAGAATTCGCAATCTTCTGGTGCTGGATGGTTTTTAAGATAATTTTCCAATAAAACGTTATGAATGAACCCGGTATATCCCGTCCAGTTATCCTCTGGTTGTGGGTCCGAGAGCGCTACATGCCAACGGAAATTATCATTCTCGGCCTGTAACTGGTCAAAATCTTCTTCATAGAACATTTCACGCCGTGAACGGGCACCATACCAAAAACTGATTTTACGCTTCGAATGCAGTCGCTTGAGCTGATCAAAGATATGCGAGCGCATCGGTGCCATACCCGCACCACCGCCAATAAAGACCATCTCTGCATCAGTATCTTTAGCGAAAAACTCGCCAAATGGCCCGGAAATAACCACTTTATCACCCGGTTTCAGTGACCAGATATACGAAGACATAATCCCCGGAGGCGCATCAGGTTGTGAAGGGGGTGGCGCCGCAATACGCACGTTAAGCATGATAATACCGCGCTCTTCCGGATAGTTTGCCATGGAGTAAGCGCGTACAGTCTGCTCGGTGGCAACTGACTCATATCGGAACAAATTGAATTTATCCCAGTCGCCGCGATACTCCTCTGGCACATCAAAATCAGCGTATTTGACGGTATGCGGCTCAGCCTCTATCTGAATAAAACCACCCGCGCGGAACGGGACTACCTCACCATCAGGTATTTTCAGCTTTAACTCTTTGATAAAAGTAGCCTTATTATCATTAGAGATAACTTCGCACTCCCATTTTTTTACACCAAAGATCTCTTCCGGCAATTCAATTTTCAGATTTTGCTTCACGCTAACCTGACATGCCAACCGACACCCCTCTTTGGCTTCTCGCTTTGAGATATGAGAAAGCTCTGTTGGCAGAATATCCCCGCCGCCCTCTTTAATCTTTACACGGCACTGCCCACAAGAACCACCGCCGCCGCAAGCTGAAGAGACGAAAATACCGTGGCTGGACAGCATATTGAGCAGCTTATCCCCCGCCGGACCAACAAAACTTTTTTCCGCATCATCATTGATATCGACGGTAATATCGCCGGTATTTACCAATTTTGATTTGGCAAATAAAATCATCACCGTCAACGCCAACACGATGAGGGTAAACATCACTACGCCCAGAATTATTTCCATGAATTATTCCTGCTTTTATAGGCTCACACCGGCGAAAGACATAAACCCCAATGCCATCAATCCGGTCGTGATAAAGGTGATCCCTAACCCCTGTAAACCCGCAGGCACATTGGCATATTTCATTTTTTCTCGAATACCCGCTAACGCCACAATCGCCAACATCCAACCGAGACCGGAACCAAAACCATAAACAATCGATTCAGGGAAGTTGTAATCACGTTGTGCCATAAAGGAGACGCCGCCGAAGATGGCGCAGTTGACGGTAATTAGGGGCAAGAAAATCCCCAGCGCGTTGTACAAAGCTGGGAAATAACGATCGAGGATCATCTCCAGCACCTGCACAATGGCGGCGATAACACCAATAAAAGTGATGAAATTCAGAAAGCTGAGGTCAACACCCTCTACCAATGCGCCATCCCGCAACACCAGGTTGTAAACCAGATTGTTCGCTGGTACTGAGATACCCAAAACAACCGTGACCGCAATACCAAGGCCAAAAGCAGTGGATACTTTCTTGGAAACGGCCAGGAAAGTACACATCCCCAAGAAGAACGCTAAAGCCATATTTTCCACAAACACTGCGCGGACAAACAGACTGATGTAATGTTCCATCGTCAATTACTCCTTCTCAATCTGCGCAGGTTTCAGGGTTCGCAGACCCCAAATCAGCAAACCAATGATAAAGAATGCGCTAGGTGCTAGTAGGAACAATCCATTTGGCTGATACCACCCGCCGTTCTGAACCGTTTCAAGCACCGTCACACCAAATAGTTTACCGGAGCCAATCAGTTCGCGGACAAAGCCCACCAGCACTAACACCACGCCATAACCCAAACCGTTACCGATGCCATCCATAAAGCTTTCAATCGGTGGGGATTTCATCGCGTAAGCCTCAGCACGCCCCATCACAATGCAGTTGGTGATTATCAGGCCGACAAATACCGACAGCTGTTTGGATATCTCATAGGCATAGGCGCGTAGGATCTGATCCACCACAATAACCAACGAGGCAATAATTACCATCTGAACAATGATACGCACACTGTTTGGAATATGATTGCGAATCAATGAGATGAAGAAACTGGAGAAGGCCGTCACCAAGGTCACCGCCAGTGTCATCACTAAGGCAGTCTCCAACTTGGTTGTCACCGCCAGCGCTGAACAAACCCCAAGGATCTGTAACGCAATGGGATTGTTATCAAATAGCGGCCCGAATAAGACCCGCTTAATCTCTTTGGTATCAGCCATTTTTTAACGCTCCTTCGCGCACTTTTTTCAGGAACGGGCCAAAGCCGTTTTCACCAAGCCAAAAATCGAAGCTGTGTTGTACCCCGTTCGAGGTCAGCGTCGCCCCTGATAAACCATCTATCGCATGGGGATCGTTAGCTGGGGCACGCCCTTTCACGATACGGATAGCGGGCTGCCCCTGATCGTCAAATAGCCGCTTGCCAATCCACTGGTTACGCCAGTTTTGGTTTTCAATCTCACCGCCCAGCCCCGGCGTCTCACCATGATCGTAATAGGTAATACCGCGAACTGTTTTGCCGTCGCTATCAATGGCCACAAAGGCATACATCATTGACCAGAGACCAGAACCATAGACCGGCAGGACAATCTTATTGATCTGCCCGTTTTCACCGCGCACCAAATAGATTTCAACCACGTTAGCTCGACGACGGATACCGGCGATATCTTGTGCCGCAGTCAGTGCAACACTCATTTGGTTATCTCGCAGCGCCTGAGTGCGGTCAAATGTAGCGGGATCTTGTTTGATAAATTCGCCGCTTTGTAAATCCAGCAGGCGGGGTTCAATGCGTTCAGCAAACTCACGCTGCACTTCTTCCGCCGGCATTCTCGGTTGCAGTAAACCGGTCACCGCCAGAATATTGCGCTGCTTATCCAACAGGCGCTGCTCTTGCTGCTTAGCTTTCAAACCAACAGCCGCTCCTGCAACAATCACGGAACAGACCAAACACAGCACGATGACCACCAGCAACGTTTTGCCGATACTGTCATTATTCCTTGGTTTATCACTCGCCACGGGCTCTCCTCCGCTTGATATTGGCCTGAACAACCACATAATCGAACAGTGGCGCAAACAGGTTGGCAAACAGGATAGCCAGCATCATTCCCTCCGGATAAGCCGGATTGATCACGCGGATTAACACACACATGGCGCCAATCAAGCCGCCATACCACCACTTACCGGTATTGGTAAAGGAGGCCGAGACAGGATCAGTCGCCATAAAGACCATGCCGAAAGCAAAACCGCCAAGGACCAGATGCCAATACCATGGCATCGCAAATAGCGGGTTGGTAGTCGACCCTATCCAGTTAAATAAGCACGCGGTCGCAATCATGCCGAGCATCACACCAGCCACAATCTGCCAGGAGGCCACGCGGGCAAACAGAATAATGGCCCCGCCAATCAGAATCATCAACGTAGAGACTTCACCAATAGAGCCGGGAATATTACCGAGGAAGGCATCCATCCAAGTGATAGGTTGCTGGGTCACTGTGTTGAGCAAGCTGTGGCTGCCGTTAACAGTCCATTGTGACAATGGGGTGGCACCGGAAAAACCATCCGCAGCTGTCCACACCAGGTCACCAGATATCTGTGCAGGATAAGCAAAGAACAGGAAAGCACGCCCAGCCAAAGCGGGGTTGAGGAAGTTGCGCCCCGTGCCACCGAAGATCTCTTTGCCGATAACCACGCCGAAGGAGATCCCCAGCGCCGCCTGCCAAAGTGGCAGTGTCGGGGGCACAATCAGAGAGAATAAGATTGAGGTAACGAAGAAGCCTTCGTTGATTTCATGTTTGCGGACAATGGAAAAAACCACCTCCCAGAAACCGCCCACCAAAAATACCACCGCATAAATTGGCAGGAAATAGGCGGCACCCAGCACCATCTTACTTATCCAGCCAGCATCAGGAGCAAAGGAGACCCCCAGCATCTGTGCCAGTTGGTAATGCCAGTCACTGGCAATAATCTGTTGCAGCTCCGCGCCACTGTAGAGTTGGTTCAGCGCCGGGATCGCCTGAGCGCCGACGTTGTACATCCCCCAGAACATGGTCGGGAAGACCGCCAGCCAGACCAGAATCATCATCCGTTTCAGATCGATGGCATCTCGCACATGAGAAGCACCCGGCGTGACTTTGCCCTGAGTATAGAAAATGGTGGCAGCAGCTTCATACAGCGGATAGTACTTCTCTAATTTGCCACCCGCTTCAAAGTGGTGCTCTATCTTCTCAAGAAAATTTTTCAGGCCCATAGGTTATCCTTCCTGCTCAATCTTGGTCAGTATGTCGCGCAGTACCGGACCGTATTCGTACTTCCCGGGGCAGACAAATGTGCATAAGGCCAGATCTTCTTCATCCAGTTCCAGGCAACCTAGCGCCTGCGCGCTATCGGTATCACCAGATAGCAAGTCACGCAGCAGATGGGTCGCCAAAATATCCAGTGGCATCACCCGCTCATAGTTACCAATGGGCACCATGGCGCGCTCTCCGCCCTGCATATTGGTGGAGAAGGCAAACAATTTGTGTTTGAAGAAATGGCCCAGTGTCGTGCGAGTAATAGAGTATTTATCGCGACCTGGCATCACCCAGCCGAATAGCTCTTTTTCTCGCCCTTCGCGGATAACCGACACTTGCTGATGGAAACGCCCAAGATAGCCATGGGTGGCGGAGAAAGCAGTACCACTGAGGACTGAGCCAGAAATAATGCGGTTGTCATCCTCTTTCAGCCTATCGGCTGTCAATTCAGACAAACTGGCACCCAAACAGGTGCGCAGTAAAATAGGTTGATTCACTTGCGGGCCAGCTAATGCGACGATGCGGTCACTGCACAACTCACCACGGGTAAACAGTTTACCGATAGCAATGACATCCTGATAACCCACATGCCAAACTGTTTTGCGCGCACTGACGGGTTCAAGGAAGTGAATGTGGGTGCCAACCAGACCTGCCGGATGCGGGCCGGAGAACTCATTATAAGTGACCTGCGCGTTCGGATGACTGGTAATCACCGGCCCCGGCGCATGACAAACATGCACTTTACCTTCAGTTAAGCGCGTCAGCACGGTTAAGCCATGCTTAAAAGCGTCAGGTTCAGTGGCGATAATCACCTGCGGATCGGCCGCTAGCGGCTGGGTATCCATCGCGCTGACGAAGATAGCCCGTGGGTGACTACCAGGCAGTGGTGTTTTGCTGAAAGGGCGAGTTCGCAATGCTGTCCATAAACCAGAAGCCAGCAAAGAGTTTTGTACTTGTTCATAGCTCAATTGATTGAGGGACGCCTCAGGGTAAGGCTCGAAAGGAATTTGCTCATCCCCTTCAACTTCAATCACGACAGATTGCAGCACACGACGCTCACCCCGGTTGATGGCGCTGACCTTGCCGCTGGCCGGTGCGGTATACATCACGCCCGGATTTTTTTTGTCTTCAAACAGAACCTGACCTTTCTTAACCCAATCGCCTTCTTGCACCAACATTGAGGGACGCATGCCCACATACTCCTCACCAAGCAGCGCGACATGACGAATAGCAGGACCATCTTCTATCACCTGCAAAGGTGCGCCAGCGATGGGGAGATCGAGTCCTTTCTTTATTTTAATCATAAGGTTGGACAACTTTATTAGTGATATCAAATGCTGTACTTGAACCCAGAGTGTACAGCCACAAAAAGGGAAGATACTTTCACGACTCATTTAAACGGCGGCTTAATGCCGAGTCAATTGGACAAACATGAATGCTTACTGAAAGAATCTCTGAAAATAAGCGCTATATCCTCTCACGTGAATGTCACTGATGAAATAGCCATTCGGCGAGCGGATTAGCAGTGGTCGATTTTAGCATTTACAACTTGCACTGTCTGACAAATGCAGTGACTTGAGTCAAGCAAACACAAATAATTTCCAGTTAAATTCTCAATACATTCGGTAAAATCGTTTCATCGACTCAATTTTACCGAATTGGTACTTATTTTATACAAAACATATATTGCTAAAAAAGCTCCGACT
Source organism: Yersinia sp. Marseille-Q3913 (assembly GCF_963892745.1). Taxonomy (NCBI): domain Bacteria; kingdom Pseudomonadati; phylum Pseudomonadota; class Gammaproteobacteria; order Enterobacterales; family Yersiniaceae; genus Yersinia; species Yersinia sp. Marseille-Q3913. The sequence continues at coordinate 249,614 of NZ_CAWQAF010000022.1, forward strand.
GATAATCTGCGCCTATAAATCAAAAGATGCAGTGGCATAATTTACATAATATAAGTAGGAATAATAAATGAGCAAAATCGCGCCGTTGTTTGCGACGATAATGTTTGCGGTAATAATTTGTTTGCCTGCGGTATCCTTCACCAGCTCAGCCAGTGAGCCAGTGGCAGTGTCCAAAGAGCTAAAACAGCAATTACTCGGGTCATCGGTCTATATTCAGATCTTCAAAGAAGAACGTACTCTGGAATTATATGCCCGATTACAAGGCGAGTATCGGCTGGTACAAAGCTATCGTATTTGTGAATTCTCAGGGGGGCTTGGCCCGAAACGCCGTGAGGGTGATTTCAAAAGTCCGGAAGGGTTTTACAGTATTGATATGCGCCATTTAAAACCCGACAGTAAATTTTATCGGGCAATCAATATTGGCTTCCCAAATGATTATGACAAGTCACAGGGCTATTCAGGGAAATATCTGATGATCCATGGCGCTTGCAAATCAATCGGCTGTTATGCAATGACCGATGCCTATATGGACGAGATATTTAACTACGTGCAAACGGCATTTATCTTTGGTCAGGAAAAGGTCGATATCAGTATTTATCCATTCCGCATGACTGAGCAAAACATGCAGCGCCATCGTAACTCTTCGGATTACAGTTTTTGGCGTCAATTGCAGCCGGGATATAGCTACTTTGCCAAGAACCGGATGCCGCCTGCGGTTTCTGTGATCAACGGGCAGTATGTACTGAGCCGCCCGCCTATCTCCAGCGCACCGGAATCGCAGTACGCACTGACCAAATCAAATTTGCTCACCAAAGCAGAATAATGAAAACTCACCTGGTGCAATTTTGTGCCAGGTTTCATTGACTGTCAGTGGTTGAGTCGCTATCACCGTGACCACATCGTTAGGTGTGGTCTGCCGCTGAAAATCGATCTCCACATCTTGATCCAGCAACGTCGCTTTGCCGAAAGGTGCACGGCGGGTTATCCAATATAAATTGGTCGAACAGAACGCCATCACAAAACGCCCATCCGAGAGCAGCATATTAAACACCCCTTTAGCGCGCAATTGCTCACATAAAGTGGCGATATAGCGGAATACCGCTGGCCAGTTACTAGGGGTGCGAGGATAGCGTTTTGCCAATTGATTCAGCAACCAGCAGAAAGCGTATTCGCTATCGGTCTGGCCGATGGGCCGAAAAGTGCCAGTATCTAGCTGACGATAACCCTTAAGCTGGCCGTTGTGGGCGTAAGTCCAGTTTCGCCCCCACATTTCACGGGTGAATGGGTGAGTATTTTCTAACGCCACTTCACCGCGATTGGCCTGACGGATATGCGAAACCACTGCGCAGGATTTGATCGGATAATCTTGCACCAGGCGGGCAATCGGTGAATTAAAGCTAGGTTTGGGATCTTTAAACGTGCGGCAGCCATTACCTTCATAGAAAGTGATGCCCCAACCATCTTTATGTGGGCCAGTCCCCCCGCCTCGTTGCACCAGGCCGGTAAAGCTAAAACAAATATCCGTGGGAACATTTGCGCTCATCCCGAGCAATTCGCACATAACCAACCTCCCGCGTATACCCTTCACTCTTGGTGTTGCAGCGGTGTTAGCTGCGCTTTGGACTCACTAGACTGCGATATCTTTGATGAATATTTGAGGTAATCAACGCCATTAACATCACAGTTGATCACCTCGGCACATCAAGCTTTTACCATCTCTTTTTCAATCAACTGAATCAAGATATGAATCGCTTTGATATGAATTTCCTGAATACGATCGGCATAGCCGAAATGGGGAACCCGAATTTCAATATCCGCAGTGCCCGCCATTTTACCGCCATCTTTGCCTGTCAGGGTGATGACCTTCATGCCTTTGGCTCGAGCAGCCTCAATCGCTTTAATGATATTACCTGAATTACCTGACGTGGAAATGCCAAGCAATACATCCCCTTCGCGGCCTACGGCTTCAACATAGCGAGAGAAAACATAGTCATAACCAAAATCATTGCTAACGCAAGAGAGATGGCTGACATCTGAAATCGCAATCGCCGGATAACCAGGGCGATTTTCGCGATATCGGCCGGTCAACTCTTCGGCAAAATGCATGGCATCACAATGGGAGCCACCATTACCGCATGACAATACTTTGCCGCCAGCCTTAAAAGAGTCAGCTAATAGGATGGCTGCACGCTGAATGGCATCGATATTCGCATCATCTTTCAGAAAATTTGCCAACGTATCTGCTGCTTCGTTCAATTCACTGCGGATTAAATCGTGGTACATGGGAGCCTCTTTATAGTCCTATACCTAAATAATTCGAGTTGCAGGAAGGCGGCAATTGAGCAAATCCCCAAGAGCTTACATCAGTAAGTGACTGGGGTGAACGAAGGCAGCCAACGCACGTGCAACTTGAAGTATGCCGGGTAGATGGCATCAATATCTTCCTGCGCCAGTGTACCGGATCGCATAAACAGCGAGAAGCACTGTAATGAATTAGGCGTAAGAGTTTTCGCAAGGATTGCGAACAATCTGTGAGGTGAGTTGTAAATAACATGTAATGGTATTGATAAAAATAATGAGATGAACTAAAACAAATGTATCACTCAACAGGTCAGACCTCCTACATCTCAGGAGCTTTATCATGATGGTTCTTAGCGTTGTTGCCTTGCTGGTTCTTATTGGTGTGCTGTTCTATCACCGGGTGAACCTCTATCTCAGTAGTTTGATTCTACTGGTTTACACCGCCGCAATGGGCGCGTCGCAGTTATGGTCATACTGGGCATTATTGCCGCTGGTGATTGTTTTACTGCCATTGCTACTCACGTCACTGCGCCGGTCACTATTTTCTGCACCTGCATTGCGCATGTTCCGCAAAGTCATGCCAGCGATGTCACGCACCGAAAAAGAGGCGATAGATGCCGGTACGACTTGGTGGGAAGGTGATCTGTTCCAGGGGCAACCCGACTGGAAAAAACTGCATAACTACCCAAAACCGCAGTTAACCGCAGAAGAGCAAGCTTTTATCGATGGGCCAGTTGAAGAGGCCTGTCGTCTGGCGAACGATTTCCAGATTACCCATGAACTGGCTGACTTGCCGCCAGAACTGTGGGCCTATCTGAAAGAGAATCGCTTCTTTGCGATGATCATTAAGAAAGAGTACGGCGGTCTTGAATTCTCAGCCTATGCTCAGGCCCGTGTGCTGCAAAAGCTCTCTGGCGTATCAGGTATTCTGGCTATCACCGTGGGCGTGCCTAACTCCCTCGGCCCCGGAGAATTACTGCAACATTATGGTACTGAAGAGCAAAAAAACCATTATCTGCCCGGTTTGGCCCGAGGTGACGAGATCCCTTGTTTCGCTCTGACCAGTCCGGAAGCCGGTTCTGATGCCGGTGCCATCCCAGATACTGGCACCGTCTGCATGGGTGAGTGGCAAGGTAAACAGGTGCTGGGTATGCGCCTGACCTGGAACAAACGCTATATTACCCTCGCGCCTATCGCCACGGTGCTCGGTTTAGCATTCAAATTATCTGACCCTGAACATCTGCTGGGAGAGACCGTTGATTTGGGGATTACCTGCGCCCTGATCCCAACCAATACCCCTGGGGTAGAGATTGGTCACCGTCACTTCCCGCTGAACGTGCCCTTCCAAAATGGCCCGACGCGCGGTAACGATATCTTTGTCCCGATTGATTACATTATCGGCGGGCCAAAAATGGCTGGGCAAGGCTGGCGGATGCTGGTGGAGTGTCTGTCGGTCGGGCGTGGTATTACCCTGCCGTCCAACGCCACGGGCAGCTTGAAAAGTGTGGCCATGGGTATTGGTGCTTACGCCTATATTCGCCGCCAGTTCAAAATTTCCATCGGTAAAATGGAGGGAATTGAAGAGCCATTGGCGCGTATTGCAGGTAACGCCTATGTGATGGACGCCGCCGCCACTTTGGTCACCAGCGGTATCATGCTGGGTGAGAAACCGGCGGTGTTATCAGCCATTGTTAAGTATCACTGTACCCACCGTGGTCAGCGCGCCGTGATGGATGCGATGGATATCGCCGGCGGTAAAGGCATCTGTCTGGGGCCAACCAACTTTATCGCGCGCAGTTATCAGGGGGCCCCTATCGGTATCACCGTTGAGGGGGCGAATATCCTGACTCGCAGTATGATTATCTTCGGTCAGGGAGCAATTCGTTGCCATCCGTTTGTACTTGATGAGATGGCGGCGGCACAATCCAACGATGTCGCCGCTTTCGATAAAGCCCTGTTTGGGCATCTGGGCCATGTCGGCAGTGCCAAGGTGCGCAGTTTCTGGCTCGGCCTGACCAATGGCCGTACCAGCGCCGCGCCGGTGAAAGACAGCACTCGCCGTTACTACCAACAAATGAACCGACTGAGCGCCAATCTGGCACTGCTGTCTGATGTCTCGATGGGTGTGCTGGGTGGCAGTCTGAAACGTCGTGAGCGTATTTCTGCCCGCCTGGGGGATATTCTCAGCCAACTGTATCTGGCATCGGCCACACTGAAACGCTATGAAGATGAAGGCCGCCAGAAAGAGGATTTGCCACTGGTACATTGGGGCGTTCAGGATGCGTTGAACCAAGCGGAGCAAGCGCTGGACGATCTGTTACGCAACTTCCCAAATGGCTTGATTGCTGGGTTAATGCGATTTGTGGTCTTCCCATTGGGCCGCGTGCATCAGGCACCATCCGACCAACTGGATCACCAGATTGCGCAATTGCTGCAAGTGCCATCTGCCACCCGTAGCCGTATTGGTCGCGGTCAATACCTGACGCCGAGCGAGTTTAATCCGGTCGGTCTGCTGGAAGCCGCATTGCAGGATGTGATTGCCGCAGAGCCTATTCATAAGCGCCTGAGTAAGGAAGCGGGCAGGAGCCTGCCATTTACTCGCCTGGATGTGCTGGCGAAACAGGCACTGGCGGAAGGGAAAATCAGTGCTGAGGAAGCGGCTATTCTGACCAAAGCGGAAGCTAGCCGTCTGCGCTCAATTAATGTCGACGAATTTGAAGCTGATGAGTTGGCGGCCAAACCCGCGGTAAAGCAGCCAGCGAAGCAGCGGCACACTGAAGCGGCGTAATAGATTTACCTTATTGATATCTATGTCTACTCAAGCCCCCAATTTCTCACTGGGGGCTTTTTTATCCCCCTATTCAGCACGACAGTCATCAAGTAAATCACGGACGATCAACCCAAACTGCTCAGGCTTACCGGTAAACAGCACATTATCGGGCTGAACCTGCAACAGTTGGCGGCGCAAGCTATTACGCCACTGGTTATCCGTAATCAGCCGCACGGCAACCGCGATATAGTCGGCCACATTATGAGTTATCAGTGCTTCAGCCAACCCCAAACGGCGAAATAGCCCCTCATCTATATGCTCATGAACTTCAGCTCCACTTAGACAAACGCCCGGTAGCCCCTGCCGCACAGTATCGACGATGCCATTGGTATTGCCGAAGGGAAACGGGTTAATAAATAGGTCGCACTGATTAATCACCTGTAAATAATCCAAATACCCCAAATGTTCATAAACGATGGCTTGCGGAACAATGTAATTAACCGCTTTTTCCATGACGCGATGGCTAATCCCCCAGCAAAAACCTACCAGAAAATGAAACACCACTGGCGTTGAGGTTCGCTGGGTAATTTCTGCACAAGTGGCTAAAAAGCGAGGGTTAATTTTCATGGCGGAGGCACAAACAGCAATATGCACCTCAGGTCGCTCAGCGAAATGCTGAATAGGTTCAGGCTGACTCACATTGGCAGGTGGCACATAAGGTAGGCAGTCTTTGGGTAACGAAACCACTTTTTCGGAGAAACAGGCGGTATCCCCCAAATAATCCTCTTCCACTAACACCGCATCAATATAGTCTGAATGTGTCGTCGCAGGGTGGCCTAACGCCATCACCTGTAGGGGAGCTAGCCGTAAATTGGTCAGCGCAACGGTGAGCGGGAACATGCCGACACTGGGGAAGTAGATCACATCCGGCTGCAATTTTTTTGCCAATACCACAATTGCCTCGACCGCCCCCACCCGGCTAACTTCGGTGAAATCATCAAATACCTGCTGAGTTATGGCATCTGTGGCCTCAACAATGGTGACACCATGGGTAGAGAACTGTGCACGGGCAGCACGCAATGTACTGGAGTGGGTTCGATAGATAGAATGGCCGCTGTTAAACCATTCTAAAATAACCAGCATCAATGGTTTGTCCCGTGATGGTGGAGCTAAGTCACTATCCGATAGACCATTGTGGAGCAGTGCGTGACGTAGATGAAAATTGATACTGCGTTTTATGCGGTGCTTTTCTGCCCTATCCGCATAGCTGCAATGCATGTAAACATCGTGCAGGATACGTTCAGGTAAGTGCTCAAGACTCTCCAGTGTTAGGAGTTTTTCAGGTAACCAATCCAGTAAAAGCTCACGTTTTGCATGTCCTCCCGCGCTGGGTAAAATCCGGGGGGATAATAGCGCCAGAAACAGCGCCGCCGCCGCCTGCGGATTGAATTGCCACAATATATCCGGCTGAAGAGGCACACCCGACTCAGGCAGATACATCAGACAAAATTTCAGAAAATTATGCTGCTCGAACCGCAGAGGATGCGCACACCCCTCCCCCGCCTGATTAAGATTAGTAATGACATGATCCGCGTGACCAAACGGCGAGGCAGCAAAAATCAATGCAATCCAGCGGTGAAAATTAATGAGCTGCAAGAAGCCCTTTTCTGATAGCACAAATCCGGGATCAGAAAATAGCGTTCCAATGGCTGCCGCCAAACGACTGCAATAATGCTCCTGCTGCGCTAACGACTGCTTATTCAGGGAAAAAACATCCCAACGACCATAGTGGCTATCTAATTGTTCCAGCATTAGAATCAGTCGTCGCCCCGCATCTTCATAGCGTCGGGTACAGACTAAAAACTCAAAATAGGATAATGAAAATAACGTTGACTCATCAACCGCTGGCGCAACCTCAACTGTTTTTTCCACCATTGACAACTCTCCCTGCAATTTGATCTTTCCACCCGCATGAAACTAATGAGTGGCCCATCAAAATCATCAACCTTAATGGCATATTGCTATTTTGGCCCTTTGGTTGAGGCGATTGGTTTCCTGCGGCCCAATACATGCTCGTCACAAGGCTGCTGCCCGGTAGAAACATGGCTGGGTATACAGACCGCGATACTGATATTTTCGGCAATATCCTGCTCAGATTCGGTGACTACAGAGGGGGGGAGTTGCTGCTCCTCGAGAGAAGTGAGGATCTGTTGCCGCATCATCAGTAGCGGGCCAGATATCACACTGCCCTGAGGTAGTACTTTCTCTACACTACCGTTGCTACTATCGCTGACAATGATACTGCCGCTGACAGTGGTAGGCCCAGATAGTGTTCTGCCGCCAATACTATTCTTATCGACCGCCTTACCATTAATTGTCACATTCTCTCCGATAAGTTCCGGTGACGTAATCTGCACCGATGACTTATCTGAGTTAGTGTTCCCACCAAGATCAATGTTATTTATCTGCGCAAACTCATCGAGGAAAATACCGTGATTATTACCTGAGGTGCCATTTATCACGCCACCACTGACTGGGCCATTAATATGCACGCCGTGACCGTTATTCGACGCACTCCCCTCAATAGTCGTATTGCCTTTATTCACTAACGGGTCGGTAATTTCCACACCATGCCCATCCGTGGCACTCCCCGCCAGTGAGGTGTTATCCAGCGTATTATTGCCGTCCAACAGCACCCCTATGCCGCTGTTACCGGTGGCGTTGCCGCTCACCGCCAGTGGGTCATCTTCACCGCCGCCCGTGACCGCCACATCCCTGACCACATAAACTCCCGTGCCGTCAGTAGTCTCCCCCCGCACCGCGCTGCCATTGCTGCCCGTGAGATTACCGGCGATCACCACCCCGCTGCCATTGGGACTGTTGCCGTTGAGGGTGGCGTTATCCAGTGTGGTGTCGCCATCTACTTTAATGCCGCGACCACTGTCGGAAGTGCCGTTGACCGTGCCGCCGGTGAGAGTGCCGTTCAGTTCCACCCCATCGCCATTGGTGGCATTACCATCGACCGTGCTATTACCTTTGTTGGTTAGTGGGCCGTCAATATCCACCCCCGTGCCGTTGGTGGCACTCCCCGCCAGTGTGGTGTTATCCAGCGTATTATTACCGTCCAACTGCACCCCTATGCCGCTGTTACCGGTGGCATTGCCGCTCACCACCAGTGGGTCATCTTCACCGCCGCCCGTGACTGCCACATCACTGACCACATAAACTCCCGTGCCGTCAGTGGTCTCGCCCCGCACCGCGCTGCCATTGCTGCCCGCCAGATCACCGGCGAACGCCACCCCGGTGCCGTTGGCGCTGTTGCCGTTGAGGATGGTGTTATCCAGTGTGGTATCGCCATCCACGTTGATGCCGAGACCACTGTCGGAAGTGCCGTTAACCATGCCGCCGGTGAGAGTGCCGTTCAGTTCCACCCCATCGCCATTGGTGGCATTACCATCGACCGTGCTATTACCTTTGTTGGTTAGCGGGCCGTCAATATCCACCCCCGTGCCGTTGGTGGCACTCCCCGCCAGTGTGGTGTTATCCAGCGTATTATTGCCGTCCAACTGCACCCCTATGCCGCTGTTACCGGTGGCATTGCCGCTCACCACCAGTGGGTCATCTTCACCGCCGCCCGTGACTGCCACATCACTGACCACATAAACTCCCGTGCCGTCAGTGGTCTCGCCCCGCACCGCGCTGCCATTGCTGCCCGCCAGATCACCGGCGATCGCCACCCCGGTGCCGTTGGCGCTGTTACCGTTGAGGGTGGCGTTATCCAGTATGGTGTCGCTATCCACGTAGATGCCGCGACCATTAGTGGAGGTGCCGTTGACGGTGACGCCATTAATGATGCCATCCAACCGCACACCGCTACCGTTCTCCGCCAGGCCAGTAATCGCGGTCGTGCCATTATTGGTCAGCGGCCCGGTGATATTGACCCCCGAGCCATTGGTGGCGTTACCACTCAATGTGGTGTTGTCCAGCGTATTATTGCCGCCCAATCTCACACCGTGGCCTTGTTCGCCAGTCGCATTGCCGCTGACAGCCAGCAGATCGTCTGAGCCACCACCAGTGAGAATGGCATCGATATCAATTATCACGCCCGTGCCATTGACCACATTTCCCTGCACTGAGCTGCCATTGCTGCCCGTTAAATTGGCAGTGACGTCTACCCCCTTGCCATCCGCGCTATTGCCTATTAGCGCAGTGTTGTTAAGCACACTGTTGCCACTGATTTTCACCCCACTGCCACTGGACGATTTGCCATTGATACGACTATTGTCGAGCGAGCCATTAAGTTGTATACCAACGCCGCTTGCAGAAGCACCATTGACAACACTGTCACTAAGCAAACCATTGATCTGCACACCGATACCAGAACCGGAAGCCATACCCTTTAGCTCCGTATTCCTACTGTTAGTAAATGGACCTATGATATCTAAGGCAATACCATCAACCGCCGAGCCATTTAAGCTGGTGTTACTTAAGTCATTATTACCATTAAGTTTTATCCCAGTACCGGCTATTGTTGTCGCCACACCTTGCAACATCAGTAAATCTGCCTCACTGGTGCCAGTGACTGATAAGTTCTCGCCAATATCAATGCCATAACCCAATCCATCAACAGTTCCATTAATTCGACTGTGGTTAACACCGTTTATATTGCTGGTTACCTCCACCCCTTTATCGTTGGTGCTGCTGCCATTGAGCGCGGCATTATTCAAGACGGTATGGGTAGCAACACTAGATCCCGGCAGTGAATCAATTATCACACCACTACCATTAACTGATTTTCCGGTTAATACGGTATCGATAATAGTTGCATTACCACTGATGCGCAGACCTTCGGCCTGGGTTGAACACCCAGTCACATTAATACGATTAATTTGGTGTTCCCCACTAAAAAGGTGAACCCCAACACCCTCGGTACTGGCTCCTTCAATAGTGACGGAACCAGTACTATTATTGACCACACCGGAAATAACGGCTCCGCCGCCAGTAACGCTGCTACCTTTAATTAGCGTGTCACCGTCACCACTTAATATCAGTGTATTATTACTAGTTGGGAAGCTAACGCCCGAACCACTGGTTGATCGCCCATTAATGATTAAAGAGCCATTATTATTAACAGTTAGTTTTTGGGGATTTAAATAGGTTATGCCATTTCCGTCTGCGGTATTTTGTGCACCTTTATTTTCACCGAAGAAAGATAATTGACTGCCTTTAGCAACATTAAGGGTATTTTCACCATAAAAAGCAATGCCATTGTGTGTCGCACCGATGCCTTCTGTCTCACCTTGAAAAGTAACATTCCCTTCAACAGATAAGCTGTTATTTGCTCTAAAACCAACGCCTGAGCCCAATACCGTATTTAATGCTTTGCCGATCACCGTGCTATTTTTGGCTTTTATGCTGATATTACCCCCAAAGCTTAATGCCGTACTTGCTGTAGCCGGTAAAGCGGACATTGTTTCAGAATAAACCGAAATATTACCTGCGGTAGCATTCAGATCCACATCAGTAAAATAAACATTTCTCGCCCCCTCTGATGAACCATTGATATCAATGTTATTCTCAGTTGATGTCAGATTCGTATTTAATAGAGAGATTGATGGTCGTATAGAAGCACCAGAACCCGTCTTACCGTTTAAGGTAACATTTCCTTGTGCAATAAGATTATTGCGTGAAGAATTAGAGCTCCCTTGAATGTCAATCCCTTCACCATTACCGTTGGCTATCCCCGTCAGATTAATATCTTTTTTAGCATTAAAAATGGTATTAGAGTTAATCCGAACACCCTCCCGTTGTGATGTTCCATTGGCATTAATGTTACCTGTTGTTGCTGTAACATTAGACTCCCGCACCAGCAATCCGGTAAAATCAGTCGAGTTGGACACAAAATTAATTTCATTTGCTGTAATATTTGTGTTGGCCACCCCTATGCTTTTTGAGCCATTATTCTCTGCGGTAAAGTTTCCACTTTTCGTTTCAACATTAACATACGCAATACCAATTCCGCCCCCTGAAGCATTTCCATAATCACTGGAGATTATTGATATATCTTTTCCCGCAGTGACATTCATTCGATTAGATGGAGTCCCATTGATTGTTACTGTCTCCACAGTTTCTTTAGCGCTTTTGACCACTAATAATATATTCTGGTCAGCCACCATCCCGCCATTACCTTTAAAATACAATGCTTTATTAGCAGGGGCACTCAAGTTACTCTTAATATCACCTTTAGCGGTAAGAAATGTGTTGGTCATCACTACCGCATCATTATCACTGATGTTGCCGCTAAGTGAAATATTGTTGGCACTGATACTGACATTAGTAATAGGACTACCTTTGACACCACTAATATTTAAATTAAAGTCTCCTCCCTGAGCCTTTATATTGGCATAATCTGCAGCAATTGTACTGCCGATCTCTTTTCCTGTATTAACCGCCACCATAGATATATGACCGCCGGAAGTAATATTTACATACTCACCATTGGAATTGCCGATTATTTTTATTGCATCTGCACCCGCAAACGTAGAGTTACTGGTTTTTGCTGTCAGATTGATATTGTTACTGGCATTGATATTAGTGTTACCTAATATAAAAACCCCTTTATTGTTAGTGGTAACATTAGCACTAATATCACCGGAGGTTGCTGTGATATTACTATTTTTGAGTAAAACCCCATCAGCGCCTGTGATATTGCTTTCAAATTTAATGTTTTTTCCACTAACCTGTGAACCATTAATCCTAAGTCCATCCAAGCCAGAAGTAATAATATTACCCGTTACATTAAATGAAATATTGCCAGACCTGGAAGAAATATTTGAATTAATGATATCCACGCCACCTATTGCACTACCATTCACCTGGAATGTGATATCTTTATCACTGGTAATAGTTGCATTAGAGAATGATCCCATCCACGAAGTCTTAGAATTAGACTTAAAATTAAATGCCATATTACTGGCACCCGTTAGGGTTGAACCACCAGATATATCAATGCCACGCCACCCTTGCCCATTAGTATTACTACTTTCACCGATGATATCTATTTTCCCTGTTGCAAAAACAGTAGCACTATTACTGATGTTAACACCAACCTGGGATGCCACCCCAGTATTCCCATCAAGGGTTAGGTTGCCGACCTCATATCTCCCCCCCAAAATGGAGATACGTGCTGTGTGATTTTGATCAGCATGTTTTGCCAACAAATCCCCGCCATTTAATAAGACATGACTATTATTTAATGTGATAACCGAGTCTACTGTAGAATTACCTGATAATAAGTTAACATTTAACTTACCCATATTTGAAGTGATATTATTATAAACTTCAATATTACCATCAGCATGCAGTGTCAGTGTACTATCGGCACCAGCAGTTTTATTAATATCAGCACTTAACGTAATATTGCACCATCGGCAGCTTAGTAAACTACTATTACTGGTGGTAATAGTCACATTGGTGCCAGCATTAAGTTGAGAATTGATACTGGTGTTTAATATTTGGGCAACATTAGTCGTCGGGACGAAAACCTGCGCATTGGTGACATACCCAGCAGGAATATCCCCCATCCGCATCGATGAACCACTTTCAGCGCCATTGCCGACAATGCTCACCTCCGCCGGATCGAGTAACCAACGGCCCCGACCGCCATTAATAGCGCTGGCGTCAACCTGACCAAAGGCTTGCAAATTACGTCGACTGGAGGTTTCGACCCGACCACCATCACCTGATTGTGGCCCACCGCGCGCATTAATATCACCATAAAAACCGGTGTAATATTCTGACCATAGCACGGTGGTGCCGCCAGGCCCCTTGCCGGTGGCTGCAACATCAATATCTGCACCTTTATCCATGGCAACTGAGTGGGCTTTCTTTATCCGATGACTTTTTCCCTGCCAATCGCCCCCGACCAGCACTTTCCCACCGCCCTCGGCTCCATGGGCTGCAATCTTGCTACCAGCAGCCAAATGAATGTTTTCTCCTTGCAAAACAACACTCCCTCCACGCCCTTGTGGGCTACTGACATCTATCAGCCCCTTCTGACTCACCACCCCCTCACTGTCACCATCAAGATAAATGGCACCATTTTTTTCAGACAAACTGCGCGCCTGTAGAATACCGGTATGGTCAATTACGGTATCCATAACCATCTCTCTGCCGCGAGCGGTCAATTGGATAACCCCGCCATCAGCTTGAATCAGCCCACCATTGCGTAGCAAAGTACTGACCTGTTCACCCTGAATTTGCACACCGAGCAAGTTCCCGTGATCCAGATTAAGTGTGACGCGACTTCCGCTTGCGACGACCACTTTCCCTTGCGGCGAGTTGATAACACCTGAAGATTGATTATCAACCCTCTGCCCCACCAGCGCGATATAGCCTCCTGGTGTGGTACGCAGATTGGCCTGATTAATTACCTGACCTTCATTTTTTTCGCTGGTCAGCGTATAGCATCCGCGAATAAAATCATGATTAGACATGGATTTAGTACTGGCGACTAACCCACCAACATCAACTTGTGCGCCTTTACCAAATAGAATTCCATTTGGATTAAGTAAAAAGACCTGACCATTTGCTTTTAAGTTGCCATATATTTGTGATGCATCCCGACCCAGTACTCGGTTCAGTGCAATACTCTGCTGCCCCGGCTGGTTATAAATAACACTATTCCCTTGTGCAATATCAAAACTGCCCCAATTGATCGCCAGTTTATCGCTTTGCTGAACCACGGTAAGAGTGGTGTTATTTACATCTATCCCCCCTTGACCGATAACAATTTGGCCGTTAACAGGCAATGAGGGATGTGCCAAGACCAATATAGGGAAAGTGCCGAGCGCTAACCCCGTCATGATGGCCAAGCGACTTAATATTCCGGCCCTGGCATTTTTATCTTTAATTGATCGCCCACCTGTAGACGAAAATGATTTGCCATAGGAACGGGTAAACTCTCCGACAGCAATCAAGCATCCCAACCGACGACAAAAAACAAGTTTGTATAATTTACTGTTCATTATTCACGTCCATTAAATCTGACAAAGATGCCGATAAGCGCTAAAACATCTTGTAAGCGCTAAGCCAAAGTTGGTGGTTATCCGGATGACTCGTCGCAGCCTGGCCAGTTCGATGTGCCCAGGTTAGGTTTAAGGAGTAATCTACCGGGCGAGCAAGGGTGATATAGGCACCAAAACCAGATAAGTTGATGTTATTCTCAGAAATACCCTCGACAGGCTGGCGATAATAAGAGCCCCATCCTTGATCAAAGAATGCTGCAAACGTGACTTGGTTCCCCGCGCCAGCCCATGAGGGAAGTGGAGGCTGCCAGTGAGCGCGTAATTCAGTCGTAAACAGGGTGCCTTTATCCACGGCGCCCTCACCAATACCATAGGCGCGAACAGCCAATGGCCCTCCCAACAAGAGTTTTTGGGAGCTATCGAGATTCTTACTGGCCATTTGTCCGGTAAATTGGTTAAAGAATGAAAAATAAGCACCAAAACCCTGATCATGACCAACACGATAATTAAAGCGGGCAAAAGTACCGCTAATTCCGGTAAGAGAATTTATACTTTGACTAAATTCATCATCCAGTGATAGATGCCCGGCGGTGCCGAGTAAATAGAAATTACTCAACCCATGGGGTAATGCGCTAAATGTGCCATTAATACCAAACTCACCCGCATTAATATTGCGTTTTTGTTCCGGCAGTAGAATAAGTGAATCACGCATTCTGGCTTGGTAATAACCGGCGTTCGCATCAATACGGGCAGTAGATGCTCGTATCCACGGATGGAGCAAGTTGATGCCCCAAGTATTAGAGTGTCCACGTGCATCCAATATCTCAAAAGGCCCCTTCAATGTATAATCCAGATAGCTATAATTTATTGCCGCACGGGACCCATAAGTATTAATAGGAAAACTGTAATCCAGCAAACCATTAAAAACATCAGCAGAGCTGGATAAAATTAAATCGGCCCGTAATTGGTCCCCCCAACCTGTCAGGTTATTGAGTGCACCTCCCGCTAATAACCGATTATGACCAGAATAATCATTACCTTGATTATCAACACCAAAATATCCGTTTGCTAGCTGGCCTGGTATAATATCGGCATAAATTCGTGTGGTTCCCGACTGAGTCCCTGGTTTTAATGACAAAGAAGCATCAACGCCAGGTATTTCATTTAAAATAAGCGCAGTACGCTCTAGGCGGGATAATTCTGCCGGAGATGCGGCACAATCTTTTCCACCGAAAAAACCCATTTCTTTGCTACAACTATTACTTTCAATCACAGCCGTTGCAAATTGGGTATTTAATCGACTCTGATTATTCACCTCAGGATTATCTAACCGACCTGAAATAATGCGAACTAAAACAGTTCCGTCACGAACAGTTTGGGGCGGTAATATTGCCAGGGCGGCAACCCATCCTTTTTGGCGATAAAAACGCGTTATCGCCAATGCCATATTCTGTAAATCAGAAAATGTTAATTTTCGGCCTAGCCAAGGGCTAACGACGGCTTGTAAATCCTTATCACTGGAGCTCATTAACGGTGTTTCGCCTTCAAGCTTAACCTCACGCAACATGATCTGGCCCGATACAACAAGACGATCTGATGGTGAGGTTGGCGTTAATGGCGGTAATTGGATCTCGGCTTCATGTGGAGCAAGTTGTGGCTCTACTGTCGTTTGCCTAATTTCATTCCCGATTGCACCCGCATTCGGTACATTGATTATTTTAGGTGCGGCGACCAGTGGTGAGATAATAAAAAATGATAAGCAAAAAAAAACAACAATAAACAAAAAAACAGTGAGCTTTGCCTGACTTAATGATTTTTCTGTAAAGTGAAAATATTGCATAAAATAAGCCCATTTAAAATAAGAACAACACCAGCAAAAATAATAACACTCATAATTATTTAGCACTGGCCCACAGGGTGTGTTATTTTTAATTAGCAAACATATTAAGCAACATAGTTAAACCATAGAAATAAAAACAACTCAATTATGATAAATCATTACAAAAATATGGTTTATATCTTGCTGTTTAAGACTAATGGACCAAACTTATTTATCACAAACAGTTATTTGAGTTAGATATATAATTATTAATATAGAAAAATAATAAGTTATGATTTTAAATGAATATTGAAATATATGCTTCCTATTTTATCCATCAAGAAAATCACATAACATATTGATATAATTAAAATACAGGTTAGATTTAAATTAGGTTATAAAAAGCCAGGCAATTTTTATATGCGAATAAGTTATTAAAAAAAACAAACAGAGGGAAATAATATTAAAAAACAAAATTATTGTTTTTACAAATAAGGAGAGAGCTATATTAACTTTAACTTAAGTCACCATAATATAAAAACCCGCATTATTATGCAGGGTATTTATATTATAATGAAGATGACGATAATATTGCTCAGGAAAGTATTTTCATTATCCATTCTGCCTAATGCGAGCAATTAAATCATCAATGCTAACAATGTGTGGTGCGGCCAATATCAAGGTAGACCCCAGATTCAGCGCATGGCGTTGACATGCTCTGCGCATCTCATCATCAATAATGCTATCCAGATCAGCCACATGGGCCAAGCCGATGGTGCGCCTGATTAATTCACTGCCGCAATACCCCACCGCATCTTGCCATACCTGCTGTAGAAACTGCTGTGCATACCCTTGTATCGCCAGTGCTGAGTCCTGGGTTTTTTCCTCACTTAACGCCACAAAACGGTGAGCGAAGGTTTGCCAAATCAAATGGATATCCCTCAGCCGCTGCTCACGTCCCGCCGCCGCATCCCGCGGTCCTGCTAACCCAGGTAATCCGCAGTAATTGAGCAGTAAATTCCCCAGCGCAGTGCCGATATCAAACCCGATAGGGCCATAGAAACCAAATTCAGCATCAATGGTTTTTAGGCGACCATCAGCAACGAAAATGGAACCGCTGTGAATATCACCATGCAGCAACGCCTCAGCCTTGCTAAGGAAACGATGTTTGAGCGACGCCACTGCCAATTTGAGCGCATTATCCTGCCGCAGCGCCAGCACATCCGCTAATAGTGCAGGATCGAAATGATTACGCTCATGGTCAATATAGGGGTCGGTAAAGAAGAGATCTTCAGTGATTTGGCATAGCTCAGGGTTGGTATAGCGACTCACTGCCGCTTTTTTGGCTGGCGCCGACTGATAAAAATCTGAGGTATGGAAGAGGGTTTGCGCCAGATACTCGCCCAGTTGCGAAGCCGCCTGCGGGTAATATTTTCCCTGAATCAGTTCACTACGCCAGATTTCGTGGTCGGATAGATCTTCCTGCACCATGACCGCCAGTTCCGCATCGTGATGCAGCACATTAACCGTGTGTTGTGGGCAAAATTGGCGATGTGTCAGCAGGGTTTCGGCTTCAATACGCGCGCGATCCAAGGTTAGGGGCCAGGACTCACCGACACAGCGCACATAGGGCAGCGCCTGCTTGACAATCACCCGACTGACGCCCGCAGCATCACGGATTTTAAACACCAGATTGAGGTTACCATCGCCAATTTCATCCGCAGTGACCAAGGTCAGTGGATCAGCCACTTGACCAAATTGGCGAGCATATTCAACGGCATCCGTAGCAGTAAAGGTATAGTAGCGCGACATCTTTAACCTCTTGTTCTATCCTGATTCTGATCCACTCACCGCCAACCATTTGCTGAGCCGTGAAATTATTCTGTGTTAAAGCAAAATTACTCTTTATTTAGGCGTAAAAAAATTTACCCACATTTATTGGTGATACAGCCAGGCAGCAAACGAATGGATCCCGCGGAGCTGACTCAAGTCAGTGCTGCGGGTGAATGAGAGCGGCTAACAACACTGTAACTTCAAGAAAGAAGGGTATAGACGTCTATACATCCGTATGGCATGTTGGCAGAATAAGAACCCAGATGCAATAACGCAACATGGATTTAACTGACAATGCAGATGCTTAACAAGCTTGATTTACAAACAACCAGCTTAAGAATTGTTGATAGCCAACTTTGGATACTTGACCAGCAAGCACTGCCCCAACGTCAGGTGTGGCTGTCAGCCGATACCCTAGAGTTGCTGATTGAGCATATTCAAGCGCTACGGGTCCGTGGCGCTCCCCTGATTGGCCTCTCCGCCAGCCTATTGCTGGCTTTACTGGCCGAGCGCGGCTTATCGCAGGCGCAACTTGAACAGGCATTGATTGCACTGCGGGAGTCGCGCCCGACCGCCGTTAATTTGATGAATAATCTGGCGCGGATGCAACAGGCGCTATTACAACCAAATTGGGTCGAGGCCATGACCCACGAGGCATTGCGTCTGGTGGATGAAGACCGCGAATTGTGTGAGCGCATTGCTCAACATGGCGCGACATTGGTTAAATCGGGCAGCAAACTGCTCACCCACTGTAACACTGGCGGGCTAGCAACTGCGGGCATCGGCACCGCTATTGGCGTATTACTACGCGCACATCAGCAAGGCAATATTCGTCAGGTATGGGTTGATGAAACCCGACCTTTATTGCAAGGCGGGCGCTTAACCGCCTGGGAGTTGGGTCAGCTGGGCATTCCGTATCAATTAATTTGTGATTCGATGGCCGCCAGCCTGATGGCTCAGGGCAGAGTGGATGCAGTTTGGGTGGGTGCGGATCGTATCGCCGCCAATGGTGATGTGGCGAATAAAATCGGTACTTACAGTCTGGCAGTATTGGCTCACTACCACCGCATTCCTTTCTATGTGGCCGCCCCCCACACCACCCATGATCCCGCCTGTCCTAATGGCGCGGCGATCCCCATTGAGCAACGTGCTGCCAGTGAAGTGATGGGTGTTACCGGGAGCTTTGGCAGTTGCCAATGGGCTCCAGAGAGTGCCCCCGTGTACAATCCGGCATTTGATGTCACTCCGGCGGCATTAATCAGTGGTTGGGTATTAGACAGCGGCGTTATCACGCCAGAACAAGTAGCCGCAGGCTTCTTCCAGCCTCAGCGCTAACTAGCCATTATCGCTCTCTGGTTGATAAGAGAGCGGATAGGCGGGGAGATATGCCGAATGGACCCTGCGGGTTTACCATGCCAGTGAGTGAACCGTCGGAGCGCCCATCGGGGCCGTCGCCCCGCCAGATCCCGGGGCGATTAAGTGGATTTTATCTCTTTATGCTAAATGGGGATAAGCATCGGCTATCTTATCGCCAGTAAAATGTGCCACCCAACCTTCTGGATTATCAAATACCCGAATCGCGGTAAAATTCGGTGCTGACCCCATATCAAACCAGTGGCGAGTATCCGCTGGCACTGACAGCAAATCACTCTTTTCACATAGAATTTGGTAAATTTTGCCATTCAGATGCAAGCAAAATAGCCCACAGCCCTCAACGAAGAAACGCACTTCATCTTCGCCGTGGGTATGCTCGGACAAAAACTTCTCGCGCAACAGTTCGCGCTGCGCATTGTCGGGCCGCATGCTGATCACATCCCAGCTCTGATAGCCCTTTTCCGCCACCAGCCGGTCAATTTCATGTTGATAAGCCGCGATCACGGCCTCAGGCTGCGGGTTCTCACCCAGTTCACGATCCGCCTGCCAGCGCTCAAAGCGCACACCAATCGCCGTCAATTGCTGCTGAATTTCATCCGCATCACAACTCTGCCATAGCGGCTGGTCGGGCTGTTGATCACTGAAAATCGTTAATCCGCTCATGCTGTCATATCCTCTGCTCGCGATTTAAAGTCGTTAAATCAATCTGATCGAAACGGTTTACTTGGGGGTGATGGCTCTCGCTATCGGGGAGGTCACGAATTAACTGGCAGGTGTGCCAGCCCGCCAGTTGTGCCGCATCCAGCTCCTGACGAATATCGGACAAGAACAGCAAAGCTTGCGGCGCGATAGCTAACTGACTGGCGATATTCTGATAAGATCCGATCTCACGCTTGGCCCCGACATGGGTATCAAAATAGCCGCTGAACAGTGGGCGTAAATCCCCCGCATCACTGTAACCAAACAGCAATTTCTGCGCCGCGACCGAGCCGGAGGAGTAGACATACAGCCCCACGCCCTGCTGTTGCCAATCAGCCAATTGCTGAGCGACCTCCGGATAGAGATGACCGCGAAAATCCCCTTGCAGATAACCGGTGCGCCAGATGATGCCCTGAATGGCTTTCAGCGCGGTAGACTTGCGATCTTCATCCATAAAACCGTGTAAGGCGACAGCCAGTGTTTCAATATCAGCCTCCGGCTGCGCCAATTCGCGGCGTAAATCCGCCAGCGCCGCAGCAATATCTACATCCTGCTGATGCTCAAGCAAAAAGGGTGTCAGCCGTTGGCGGGCATAGGGGAACAGCACTTGATGGACAAAACGGATGTCAGTGGTGGTGCCTTCAATATCGGTCACAATCGCCTGAATCATTTTGCCTCCACTTTTTGCACGTTGACTTCTAGCAACCGACGTTGCAGTTCACACTGGAACAGAAACTCCAGCCCTTCCAAATGGCGGCGAGCCTCAGCCACACTCGCCCCCCAGCAATAGAGGCCATGACCACGGACCAAAAAACCATATTGCAGCGGGCGGTTGTCTGCCAGCGCTGCAACCCGTTGCGCCAGGGCGGAAATATCCTGGTCATTATCAAAAATCGGGATCACCACGCTATCCAAGTGGCTGCGCTGACCCGATAGCGATTTTTGCATTTCGTAGCCTTGCAGCACCAATTCATTGCTGCGCTCGACCCGTGATAGCACAGTGGCATTCACCGAGTGAGTATGTAGCACTGCATTGATTTCAGGGTACAGACGATAAAGCAAGGTATGCAGGCCGGTCTCCGCCGAGGGGGGGCGACCACTGGGAACATGGTTGTTCGCGGTTTCTACCAGCAAAAAATCGTCAGCGGTCAGGCTACCTTTATCTTTACCCGACTCCGTCACCAAACATTGAGCTAAATCCAGCCGCAGGGACATATTACCGCCAGTCGCCGGGCACCAGCCCTTTTCGCCGATCCAGTGGCAGGTGGCTAACAGCGCGCCAAGTTGTACATTTTCTGTCATTGCATATCCCTGTTTTGATGTTGGTGTGCCGTGCTATGTTGCCACGGCAATCAGCCCGACGATAATGCTAAGCACATTTTTATCTATGCTTAGCAAATTACATCATTTAGCCGTTTATACATCTAAGCGTCTTGATTGCCAAATCTTAACATCGTGCTATATTTACGGCAACATACAGCTGACAGCAACATACCGCATCAGGAGTCGTCCCCTGCCATGAGCAACTTATCTTTTATTCCAGACAGTAAATTGCCTGCACAAAGCACCACAATCTTCACGCAAATGAGTGCCTTGGCGCAAAAACATCAGGCAATTAACTTGTCGCAGGGGTTCCCTGATTTTGATGGCCCAGACTATCTAAAACAGCGATTGGCCTATCATGTTAACCAAGGTGCCAACCAATATGCCCCCATGACCGGCGTGGCACCGCTACGCAGTGCTATCACTGAAAAAACGGCTCACCTCTATGGCTGGCGGCCCGATGCTGACAGCGAAGTCACCATTACCACCGGTGCCAGCGAAGCGCTGTTTGCCGCCATTACCGCGTTGGTTCGCCCCGGCGATGAAGTTATCTGCTTTGATCCGAGCTACGACAGCTATGCGCCAGTGGTGAAACTGGCGGGCGGCATCCTCAAGCGCATTGCGCTCAAGCCTCCGGCGTTTACCACTGATTGGGCTGAGTTTGCTGATCTGATTTCTGAACGCACGCGGTTGGTTATCGTCAATACACCGCATAACCCGTCGGCGACCGTATGGCGCGCAGCCGATTTTGAGCAGCTGTGGCAAGTGATTGCACAGCGCAATATTTATGTGCTGAGCGATGAAGTGTATGAGCACATCTGCTTTAGCGCCTCGGGCCATGCCAGTGTCCTGGCGCATCCGCAATTGCGCCAGCGGGCGATCGCCGTTTCATCGTTCGGTAAAACCTTCCATATGACCGGTTGGAAGGTGGGCTATTGCGTCGCCCCCGCCGCCATCAGTGCTGAAGTACGCAAAATTCACCAATATCTGACCTTCTCAGTTTGCACGCCAGTGCAGCTTGCGCTGGCCGATATGCTGAATGCCGAGCCTGAACACTGGCAACAACTGCCCGAGTTCTACCGCGCCCGTCGTGACCGCTTTATCAACGCCCTGTCCACCAGCCGCCTGAAGATATTGCCAGGCGAGGGAACCTACTTCCTGTTGGCCGATTACAGCGCGATTTCAGACCTCAATGATGTTGAATTCTGCATATGGTTAACTGAACAGGTGGGTGTGGCCGCGATCCCCTTATCGGTATTCTGCGAAGCCCCCTTCCCCCACAAACTGATCCGGCTGTGCTTCGCCAAACAGGAGGCTACGCTGGACGCCGCCGCGGAGCGATTATGTCAACTTTAAAACTGACGCTGCTGCAACAGCCACTGGTATGGCTGGATGCGCAGGCGAATCTGCGACACTTTGAGCTGCTGCTGGAGCCACTGCGCCAGCGCGATGTGATTGTGCTACCAGAGATGTTTACCAGCGGTTTTGCCATGAATGCGGCTGACAATACGCTACCGGAGGCCGAAATCGTCACCTGGTTAGCTCACTGGGCCAGCCAAACCGAGGCGTTGATCGGCGGTAGTGTAGCGCTGAAAATAGCTGGCGGTGCCGTTAACCGTTTCTTGCTGGTCGAGCCGAGTGGCAGGGTTCATCACTACGATAAGCGCCATCTATTTCGCATGGCTGGTGAACACCACTATTATCAGGCGGGCACCGAACGCAAAGTGGTGGAGTGGCGCGGCTGGCGAATTCTGCCGCAAATCTGTTATGACCTGCGCTTTCCGGTGTGGGCTCGCAATCAGCAAGATTATGATTTAGCACTCTATGTGGCGAACTGGCCAGCCGCCCGCACCAAACAGTGGCAAACCTTGCTGGCGGCCCGGGCGATAGAAAATCAGGCTTACGTCGCGGGCTGTAATCGCGTCGGTGATGACAACAACGGCCATCACTATCAGGGCGACAGTGTGATTCTGGATATGCAGGGTGAGGCTCTGGCATATGCAGAACCTGAGCAAGCTGCGCAATTAGATGCTGAATTGTCTTTGGAGGCCTTGCAAGCCTATCGCGAGGCATTCCCCGCCTGGCGCGATACCGACAAATTTTTACTGCGGTAATTTTTTACTGCGCAATGAAATCTGTTGCTCTGAACGCAGCTCTATTTCTGACATAAAAATCGGCCTCAAATCATCCCACTCATCAGCAACAACAATATCTCACTTAACAACAATATTTCACTTAACAACAATGCGAAATGCGCTATCCAGAAATGAAATTACTCAAATAGTAATTATCTCTTGGTTTATCATTCTTAATTATCTAATACTGTTCGCCTTCTCAATTTAAAAATAATTCCTCATGACACAAAAAACCGAAAACGCCGGTTTAAGCCCCGCATTGATAGTGTTGATGTCGGTCGCCACCGGACTGGCGGTTGCCAGCAACTATTATGCCCAGCCACTGCTGGAAACCATTGCGCAAGCCTTTAATCTCTCGGTCAATCAGGCGGGGTTTATCGTCACGGCAGCTCAGCTCGGTTACGCCGTTGGGTTAATGTTCCTGGTCCCACTAGGGGATATGTTTGAACGCCGTGGACTGATTGTCGGCATGACCCTGCTGGCTGCTGGCGGCATGTTGATTACCGCACTGTCGCAAAATCTCACCATGATGATTGTCGGCACCGCCCTCACCGGCTTGTTCTCGGTGGTGGCACAACTATTGGTGCCGTTGGCGGCGACACTGGCGGCACCAGAAAAACGTGGCAAAGTGGTCGGCATTATCATGAGCGGCCTATTGCTGGGGATTTTGCTGGCACGGACTGTGGCGGGCGCGTTGGCCTCAATTGGCGGCTGGCGCACGATCTATTGGGTCGCCAGCGCCCTGATGTTTATCATGGCGTTGGTATTGTGGCGCTACTTGCCACGCTATAAGCAGCACTCCGGCCTGAATTATGGTCAGTTGCTCGGTTCCATTTTCTCCTTATTTATCCGTACTCCAGTTCTGCGCACCCGTGCGCTACTCGGCGCATTGTCGTTTGCCAACTTTAGTGTGTTGTGGACCTCAATGGCCTTCCTGTTGGCCGCACCACCCTTCGGTTATTCCGAGGCGACCATTGGGCTATTTGGTTTGGTGGGCGCGGCTGGCGCATTGATGGCCACCAAAGCAGGACAGTTGGCCGATAAGGGAAAAGCTCGCATTACCACCAGCGTCGGTTTGGGATTACTGCTGCTATCGTGGATACCGATCGCCTTGGGGCAACACTCTATCATCGCGCTGATTATCGGGATTGTGGTGCTGGATTTGGCGGTGCAAGGGGTGCATGTTACCAACCAAAGCGTGATCTATCGCATGATGCCGGAAGCCAGAAATCGGTTAACTGCGGGCTATATGACCACTTACTTTATTGGTGGGGCTTTGGGTTCTCTGATCTCCGCCGCAGCCTATCAACACGCCGGCTGGTATGGAGTGGCCACCGCCGGTTTGGTGCTGTGCATCTTGAATATCACCACTTGGCTGGCCGGTAAACGATTTGATCCGCCAGCTGATCAGCGGGTCGAGTGATCACTATTAGTTAGCCAACTAATAATCAATGCAGATATAAATTTGGGTTATAGGGTATTAAGACAATTCCCACTCTGTTAATGTTACATAACATGTTTTTTTACTTTGTGGCCCATAGTTATGCCAAGCCAAATCACCGACGCCCCGCCGGCGACTCAGTCGACCGCCACCTTTACCGAAGGGATTACTGATAGTCTGCCCATCGTTATCGGCTATCTGCCCGTGGCATTCGCCTTTGGTCTCAGTTCGGTAAAACTTGGCTTTACCCCGTGGGAAGCTATTTTCTTTTCTTGCATCATATATGCCGGAGCCAGCCAATTTGTTATCACCGCGCTATTGAGCGCCGGAATGTCATTGTGGGTTTCAGCACTGACCGTGATGGCAATGGATATTCGCCACCTCTTGTATGGCCCCGCACTTAAACACCGCATTTTAGCAAAACTCTCCGGTAAGAAGACCGCCCTGTGGGCCTTTGGTTTGACCGATGAAGTCTTTGCTGCTGCCACCACCAAACTGATGAAAGAGCAACGGCGCTGGAGCGAAAATTGGATGCTCGGTATCGCCTTTACCTCCTGGCTCTCATGGGTGGCGGGAACCGCTATCGGGGCGATGTTTGGCAATGGCCCGCTGGAGAATTTCCCGGCAATTGAAGCTTCGCTCTCCTTTATGTTACCGGCGCTGTTCCTCAGTTTTCTGCTGGCCTCATTTAAGCGCCAATACAGTTTGACTGTGATCGCCTCTCTGAGCGGGGCATTACTGGGCGCATTGCTATTCTCCATTCCGGTCGCCATTTTGGCGGGCATTGGCGGCGGCTGTCTGGCTGCCCTGCTTCAACCCGCCCCCGAAGTGGTCAGCGAACTGCCCGAGAGTAGCCAACAGGAGTCAGCACCATGAATACGGATGTTCTGATCATTGGGTTAGTGGTGGGAACGGTAAACTACCTGTTTCGGTATTTGCCTCTGCGCTTAGGGCCAGCGCGCAAACAAGCGGGCTTGCAACGAGGGAGAGTCTCACTGCTGCTCGACAGCATCGGTATCGCCTCTATTTGCGCCTTGTTAGTGGTCTCCAGTACTCCGGAAATCATGCATAATCCGCAGAAGTTAGTGCCCACTCTTATTGGTTTTTTAGTGATCTGTGGATGCTTTTATAAAACCAACAGTATTATCTTCGCCACCTTACTTGGCGCTCTCAGCTACGGTCTGACATTCAAGCTACTCATGATTTTGGTGTAACCATTTGCCTGAATTGTGAGCTGAAACACAATACCATTACAATTAGTGGTGCTAATTACTAACAAATAGTGACTGAATAACACTAATTGCTAAATTTTTATCGAATTATACCGTTTACATTATTAGTAACTATCGTTACTGTACCATTTGAAATTAATGAGGCTCCTCATAATGGAAAGTTCATTTAGTCCCATAGAACAGATGCTTAATTTTCGTGCCAAACGCCAGAAAGATTTCCCTTATCAGGAGATCCTACTGACGCGATTGTGTATGCATATGCACAGTAAATTACTCGAAAACCGCAACAAAATGCTAAAAGCGCAAGGAATTAACGAAACCCTGTTTATGGCGCTAATTACGCTGGATGCACAGGAAAGTCGCAGTATCCAACCGTCAGAATTAAGTGCTGCACTGGGATCTTCGCGCACCAATGCAACTCGCATCGCTGACGAACTGGAGAAAAAAGGCTGGATTGAACGCCGCGAAAGCCAAAATGATCGTCGTTGCTTGCACTTGCATCTGACCGAGGCGGGCGTTGAATTTCTCAATCAACTGCTGCCCCCACAACATAAGTGTCTGCATTTTCTTTGGTCAACACTCGACGCTGACGAGCAGCAGCAGCTTGAAACGCTGACGCGTAAGTTACTGTCCCGTTTAGATCAAATGGAAATATCGGAACAGTAACTCCAACGTTTCTATCCAGATAGCCAGGTAAATAACTATGTCATCCCCACATAGCTGGAGACTCACGCCCTTGTTCGCCATCTCTTTTACTGGTAGGTGGCGACGTTCAAGCCCCTGTCAGGGATAGTTCACAAAATAAAACAATATAAATTAAATTTTTCCCTATAGATTTCAATGCGCTATAAGGCGACTTGAGAAATGACGGGTATAAGGCTTGGAGAACACCATGAGTACGAACGCGGAAAACCAAACCCCGCCACAACCGCAGAATAAAAAGATGCAACGTAAACGCGTGCTGCTCTCACTGACGGTGATTTTTATCATTATTGGCGTGGCCTATCTGATCTACTGGTTCCTGGTGCTGCGTCATCACCAACAGACTGATAATGCTTATGTTTCAGGCAATCAGGTGCAGATCATGTCGCAAGTGTCTGGCAGCGTGGTCAGTGTCAACTTTGAAAATACTGACCTGGTCAAAAGCGGCGATGTACTGGTCGCCCTAGACCCAACAGATGCCGAACAAGCCTATGAGCAGGCAAAAACCGCGCTGGCCAACAGCGTGCGTCAAACCCACCAGCTCATCATTAATAGCAAACAATATCAGGCCAATATTGCCCTGAAAAAAACCGAGCTGAGCAAAGCACAAAATGATCTGAGCCGCCGTGTGGTGTTGGGTTCTGTTAATGCGATTGGCCGTGAAGAGCTGCAACATGCGCGCGATGCGGTAGATGCAGCACAAGCATCGCTGGATGTGGCTATTCAACAATACAACGCCAATCAAGCGCTGGTGCTAAATACGCCGCTGGAAAAACAACCGGCGATCGAACAGTCTGCGGCCAAGCTACGTGATGCCTGGCTAGCGCTGCAACGCACCAAGGTTGTTAGCCCAATCACTGGCTATGTTTCACGCCGCAGTGTGCAGGTGGGTGCCAAGATTGCGAATGGTGCACCATTGATGGCGGTTATCCCGGCGAATCAGATGTGGATTGACGCCAACTTTAAAGAGACCCAGTTAGCCAATATGCGCATCGGCCAATCCGTGACTGTGGTGACCGATTTCTACGGTGATGATGTGGTTTATCAGGGGAGAGTGGTCGGCCTGGATATGGGAACCGGTAGCGCCTTCTCCCTGTTACCGGCACAGAATGCCACCGGTAACTGGATCAAAGTGGTTCAGCGCCTGCCGGTTCGTATCTCACTGGATGAGCAGCAACTGGCTGAGCACCCGCTGCGTATTGGCCTATCTACCACCGTGAGAGTGGACACCGCCAATCCCGATGGTCAAGTGTTAGCGCAAATCGTGCGTAAAGATCCTGCCTTTGTCACCAATGCGTTGTCACTGGATTTAGCGCCAGTGAATCAAATGATTAGCGACATTATTCATGCGAATGCAGGTTAATGTGCATGCAAACGCAGGTTAAGTGCGGAGGCCGCTGTGGCACAAAAACCGCTTGAAGGTGCCCAACTTGCCTGGATGACGGTTGCGCTATCATTAGCGACCTTTATGCAGGTGCTGGACTCCACCATTGCTAACGTGGCGATCCCGACGATTGCTGGCGATCTTGGCTCGTCCAACTCGCAAGGCACTTGGGTGATTACCTCTTTTGGGGTGGCGAATGCTATCTCAATCCCCATTACCGGCTGGTTAGCCAAGCGCATCGGTGAAGTGCGCTTGTTCCTCTGGGCGACGGGGTTGTTTGCGCTAGCCTCATGGCTGTGCGGCATCTCAAACAGTCTGGGGATGCTTATCTTCTTCCGGGTGATCCAGGGCCTGGTTGCCGGGCCATTGATCCCGCTATCACAAAGTTTGCTGCTAAATAACTACCCGCCAGCGAAGCGAAGTATGGCCCTGGCATTGTGGTCGATGACGATTGTCGTGGCCCCGATATTTGGGCCGATCCTCGGCGGTTATATCAGCGACAACTATCATTGGGGCTGGATCTTCTTTATCAACATCCCGATCGGGTTGGTGGTAATTCTGATGGCGGGCAGCACCCTGAAAGGGCGAGAGACCAAAACCGAAATCAAGCCCATCGATACCGTGGGGCTGGTGTTATTGGTGGTCGGTATCGGTGCCTTGCAAATCATGCTTGATCAGGGCAAGGAGCTGGATTGGTTTAACTCGACCGAGATTATCGTCTTGACGGTCATCGCGGTGATTGCCATTACCTTCCTGATCGTTTGGGAGCTAACCGACGACCATCCGGTGATCGATTTGTCACTATTCAAATCGAGAAACTTTACCATTGGCTGCCTGTGTATCAGCCTCGCCTATATGTTGTACTTCGGCGCCATTGTTTTGCTGCCGCAGCTGCTACAGGAGGTCTATGGCTACACCGCCACATGGGCCGGTTTGGCCTCCGCACCCGTCGGGATATTGCCGGTACTGCTGTCGCCGATTATTGGCCGTTTCTCCCATCGAATTGATATGCGGCAGCTAGTGACATTCAGCTTCATCATGTATGCGGTTTGTTTCTACTGGCGAGCATATACATTCGAACCGGGGATGGATTTTGGCGCCTCGGCGTGGCCGCAGTTTGTGCAAGGTTTTGCCATTGCCTGCTTCTTTATGCCACTGACGGCCATTACGCTCTCCGGCTTACCGCCAGAGCGCATGGCAGCGGCATCCAGTTTATCTAACTTCTTGCGAACATTGGCCGGGTCGATTGGTACTTCAATCACCACCACCCTGTGGACGCAAAGAGAGTCGATGCACCATTCGCAGCTAACGGAGTTTGTTAACCCGTTTAACCCGAATGCGACGCAGGCTTATCAGGAGTTGGAAAAACTGGGGATGAATCAGCAGCAAGCCTCGGCTTATCTGGCGCGGGAGATCACCAATCAGGGGTTGATTATCTCAGCAAACGAGATCTTCTGGCTCTCTGCGGGGGTGTTCCTGCTACTACTGGCACTAGTTTGGTTCGCAAGACCACCATTTACATCCGGTGGGGGCGGCGGCGGCGCGCACTAATGGCGTAAACGCAAGCCAACAAAAAGGGGCGCTGAAGATTAATTTCAGCGCCCCTTTTTTTTATCGTTATTTCTCAGCAAACTGAGTGCGTATACCCAAAGCCATTGGCGTTGCAGGTAGGCAGCAAGCAAACGCATCCCGATGAACTGACACTGGTCAGTGATTCGGGTGAGTGCGCGTAGCTAACAACCCTGCGGCGTCAAGGGCGCAGGGTATTAGTTAGCGCTATTTTGACGCCACCACTCTGCTAACAGGATCCCGGTGGCAACCGACACGTTCAGACTCTCAACCCGCCCAGTACCGCCGATAGAGACACTCATATCGCCCTGCTGCCATGCGCTGTCGGTCAGACCATCACTCTCCTGGCCTAATACCAACACCATTTTAGCTGGCAGTTCAGCTTTCGACAGAGTGACACCTTTATGGCTTGAGGTGGTGACGATGGTGTAACCCGCTTTACGGAAGGTATCCAGCACCGAGAGAAAATCATCAGCATTGATTGCCTTGATGTGCTCTGCACCGCCTTCCGCAGTACGTACCGCTGCACCAGATTCCAGCATCGCCGGGTCTTGCAACAACACGCCGTTGATTCCGAAATGTGCGCAGGTACGCATAATGCCACCCAGATTATGTGGATTACCCACATCTTCCAGCGCCAGCACGCAATCTTTCGCCTGAGTCTGCTGTTGCAGATAGGTTTCTGCATCCAAACCCTGGCGTTTTTTAATCAGGAAGCAAACGCCGCCATGATGTTCAGTACCAGAGGCCTTCGCCAGCTCATCTTCCTCAACCACATGGTAAGCCTTGCGGTTAGCCGCCATCCATTTCAGCGCTTCGCGGAAACGTGGGGTGACTGACTGCACAAACCATGCGCGGACAATTGCATCAGGACGGCTTTCGAACAGCGCCTTACAGGCGTTCTCGCCATAAACACGTGTCTCTTCAGCCCGCTGACGGCGCAACTGCGCAGGGTCAACATGGCTTTTACCACTGATACCGCCGTGATCAAACTCTGGCTCTTCCGATGGTGCACGGGAGACGGTTTTCCACGGTGAATCGTAAGGACCGCTACTTTCAGAACGAGCCGGACGGCTAGGACGATCACGGTCATTACGGCCTGCATCATTACGACGTGAGTCACTATTACGCGGTGAGCTGCCCCGACCAGCATTATCACCCGGCCGACCTTTAGCGGCCGGACGCGGATTTTTATTACGGTTATTGCTGTTACGGTCGTCGCTGCTTTCGTCACTGCGGACGTACATCACTTTAACTTTGCCGTTTTTGCCACTAAATGAATCGTTCATTGTCTTCTCCACCAACGCGCAGGGCGCGAAGATTACCTGATGTCCGCCCGGTTAGCCATAAGCAAGCGCTAAAAGCTACCAACTATCGTATTCATCGAATAAACCTTTTTGGCACCGCCTCCATTTATACCCATAATAGATAACAACAACCAAACAATTCAGCGCCCCTTGGCTGTTTGGTTTCTTTTATCTACTCAGAGACAAAATAAAGGCTAATGTATGAATACGGTATGCACAGCTTGTATGGCGACCAATCGCCTGCCGGAAGAACGTATTGATGACGGCGCTAAATGTGGGCGCTGCGGCCACTCTTTATTTGATGGCGAAGTAATTAACGCCACCGCCGAAACACTGGATAAACTGCTGCAAGATGATCTGCCCATCGTTATCGACTTCTGGGCACCTTGGTGTGGCCCTTGCCGCAGCTTCGCACCGATATTTGAAGCCGTCGCTGCAGAGCGCGCCGGAAAAATCCGCTTCGTGAAAGTCAACACTGAAGCAGAGCCTGCGCTCAGCACCCGTTTCCGTATTCGCAGCATTCCGACTATTATGCTGTATCGGAACGGGAAAATGGTCGACATGCTCAACGGGGCAGTACCGAAAGCGCCATTTGATAATTGGTTGGATGAACAATTAGCAGCAGAGCCGGTCACCCGCTAAGCTAGTTTAACCCATTTATCGCCGCTCGGGGTGGCCCAGTTCGACCTCCCGATAAAAAACCACGCCCTGACACTTTTCTGCCAGGGCGTGGTTTTATTGTATAACTCATGGCGAGGCTTGATTAGAATAGCGCTATTTCTTAGGAGTCCGTCGTGACTGAATCATCAACCACTGACCATGAATTGCTGGCAGATATCGTTGCGCCAGCGGTCATTACGACGGAAAATGCCGTACTGCGTTTACGCCAACGGCGCTTAGCCGCTTCCACCCGTGCTTATCGCGCGCGAGGTTGCCGCGCGATCCGTTGCCAAAGCTGCCTGCTGACAGAGCGATTTTGCTTGTGTGACACCATCAAACCACAATCGGCGAGTAGTCGCTTCTGCCTAATTATGTTTGATACTGAGCCGCTAAAGCCCAGTAATACCGGCCGCCTGATTGCCGATATTCTGCCTGATACCCAAGCTTTCCTTTGGGCGCGTACTGAAGTTGACCCTGCATTGCTAGCCGTCATCCGTGATCCAGAACGTCAGCCGTATGTGGTCTTTCCAGAGAAATATGCCGAACCACCACGGCAGGTGCTTAATCAATTACCCATCAGCGATAAGCCACCGCTATTCATTTTGCTGGATGGCACCTGGACCGAAGCAAAAAAAATGTTTCGCAAAAGCCCCTACCTTGCCGGCTTACCTATGCTGTCGCTGAATGTTACAACGGCTTCCGATTATCTTTTGCGCGAAGCACCGCGACCGGAACAGCACTGTACTGTCGAGGTCGCCGCAGTACTGCTCCAGCAAGCGGGCGATATGCAAGCGGCTGAGGGGCTAACCGCCCATTTCCACTACTTCCGCCAGCAATATTTAGCCGGAAAACCTCATCATCCAGTGGGGCGAGTCACAGCAAGCCTCGAAAAAATCGCATAAAATCATTCAAGTTGTCTTTGAAAAGCCCCAATAAATTTCAGGGTGCAGGAAGGCGGCAACTCAGTAATTCGGGTAACAAATCTGCCGGGAGCCGATTTGAACGCAGCCAACACACCTGCAACTTGAAAGATGATGGGGATAAATAATGAGTCAACGTGGATTAGAAGCCCTACTACGCCCGAAATCTATTGCGGTGATTGGCGCTTCTGAAAAACCTGAGCGCGCCGGTTTCCTGATGATGCGTAATTTGCTGGATGGTGGCTTCAGTGGCCCTGTTCTGCCAGTCACCCCGACTCATAAAGCCGTTTGTGGTGTGCTAGCTTACGCGGATATCGCCAGCCTGCCGATCACGCCGGATCTGGCTATCCTCTGTACTCATGATCGCCGCAACCTGACGTTACTCGAAGATTTAGGCGTTCGTGGCTGTAAGGCGGTGATTATTCTCTCTGCCGTGACGGAACAATTTGCAGAACTCAAAGCCTGCGCCCATCGTCATCATATGCGGCTGCTTGGCCCCAACAGCCTCGGCTTACTCGCCCCCTGGCAAGGGTTGAATGCCAGCTTCTCGCCGGTGCCGATTAAAAAAGGGCGACTGGCATTTATCTCCCAGTCGGCGGCAGTAGCAAACACCATTCTGGACTGGGCGCAGCAGCGGGAAGTGGGCTTCTCATACTTTATTGCGCTAGGCGATAGCCTGGACATTGATGTCGATGACTTGCTCGATTTCCTCGCCAGAGACGGTAAAACCAGCGCTATCATGCTGTATATCGAACATATTAGCGATGCTCGCCGCTTTTTATCCGCATCGCGTAGTGCTTCACGTAATAAACCGATTCTGGTGGTCAAAAGTGGCCGCAGCCAACGCGCACAGCAGTTACTGAATGGTCAGCAAGGGTTGGATGCCGCTTATGACGCTGCGATCCAGCGCGCAGGTCTGTTGCGGGTGCAAGATACGCACGAGCTGTTCTCCGCAGTCGAAACCCTGAGCCACATGCACCCATTGCGAGGTGAGCGCTTACTTATTGTCAGTAATGGTGCCGCACCCGCAGCCATGGCACTGGATGAGCTGATCAGCCGTAATGGCAAGCTAGCCACACTGGCTGATACTACGCAATCCGCCCTGAGTGCAGCGCTACCCTCTTTTATTTCCTTACGCAACCCAATAGACCTGCGAGATGACGCCAGCGCTGAGCGCTATTTAGCGGCGGTTAAACCCTTATTAGACAGCACCGACTATGATGCGTTGCTGCTGATTCACTCACCGAGCGCCGCCGCACCGGGCAGTAAAACGGCCGAACTATTGATCTCCGCCATTCGTCAGCATCCACGAGGTAAACGCATCACCCTGTTAACTAACTGGTGCGGAGAGTATTCATCGCAAGATGCCCGCCGTCTGTTCACTGAAGCAGGGATACCCACCTACCGCACACCGGAAGGGGCCATTACCGCCTTTATGCATATGGTGGAGTATCGCCGTAACCAGAAACAGTTGAAAGAGACCCCCGCACTGCCACTGGATCTCACCGCCAATACCGCGCATGTGCATCAATTGATCCGTCAGGCGCTGGCTGAAGGTACTACCCAGCTCGACACCCATGAAGTGCAGCCGATACTGGAAGCTTATGGCCTGAGTATGCTGCCGACCTGGATTGCCAGCGATAGCGTCGAAGCGGTGCATATCGCCGAACGCCTGGGCTATCCGGTCGCCATTAAACTGCGCTCACCTGATATTCCGCACAAATCTGAAGTTCAGGGGGTGATGCTCTACCTGCGCACCGCGATTGAAGTACAGCGGGCCGCAGACGATATTCTTGATCGAGTCAAGCGCACCTATCCGCAAGCCCGCATCCACGGTTTGCTGGTGCAAAGCATGGCGAACCGCGCCGGAGCGCAGGAGCTGCGAATTGCGGTAGAGCAGGATGCCATTTTCGGTCCGCTGATTATGTTGGGCGAAGGTGGCATTGAGTGGCATCATGAAACACAGGCCGCAGTAGCGCTGCCGCCACTCAATATGGCACTGGCCCGCTATCTGATCATACAAGCAGTCAAAGGCGGGAAAATCCGCAGCCGTGGATCACTGCAACCTCTGGATATTCCAGGATTAAGCCGCCTGCTGGTGCAAGTTTCCAACTTGATTCTCGATTGTCCCGAGATCACCCGCTTAGATATTCATCCGGTGCTTGCTTCTGGCAGTGAGTTTACTCTGCTGGATGTTTCAATGCAGTTGGCACCGGTCAGCGGCGATCCACAGGCGCGCTTAGCTATTCGTCCCTACCCCCACGAGCTAGAAGAAACTGTGGTGCTAAAAGATGGCTCTCAATGCCTATTCCGCCCAATCTTGCCGGAAGATGAACCGCTACTAAAACTGTTTATTGATCAGGTCACTAAAGAAGATCTCTACTATCGCTACTTCAGCGAAATCAATGAATTCAGCCACGATGATTTGGCGAATATGACGCAAATTGACTATGATCGGGAAATGGCTTTTGTTGCTGTGCGCCAGAGTACGACGGGGCCGGAAATCATCGGCGTGACACGAGCGCTGTCAGATCCGGACAATATCGATGCTGAGTTTGCCGTACTGGTGCGTTCAGACCTCAAAGGACTGGGGCTGGGGCGGGAGTTGCTAGAAAAGATGATTCAATATACCCGCAGCCATGGATTAACACGACTAACGGCGATCACCATGCCCAATAACCGTGGCATGATCGGTTTGGCTAAAAAGCTCGGTTTTAGTATTGATGTACAGATGGAAGATGGGATCGTTAATCTGGAACTGACACTGTGATTTCAGTTACATGAATCGCCGTGATATACGCCACAACCCCAAACGATTCGGTCATTAACCGGCAAAACTTGCGCACAATCCGGAAAAGTAGTGGTATTATCGCCGACTCTATGGATTAGTGTTTTTTTGCATATGGCGGTTTTGCCATTAAATAACAAGAGAAGAAGCGCACTGTGATGTTGTCAAAATTCAAACGTAGTAAACATCAACAACACCTTGCACAACTGCCCAAACTCCCCCAGCCAGTTGATGATGTCCAAACGCTTTATTGCCCCAAGGTTTTCCGCTCCACTCTCTTGGAATTAATAGGTCAGGCGACCAAACGTATCTATTTGGTGGCACTTTACCTTGAGCAGGATGATGCGGGCCGTGACGTGATGAACGCCCTCTATCAAGCCAAACAGCGGCGTCCTGAGCTGGAAATCTGTGTGCTGGTAGACTGGCACCGCGCCCAGCGTGGTCGTATCGGGGCCGCCGCAGTCAATACTAATGCTGATTGGTATTGTGAAATGGCCACACAGCATCCCAATGTCTGCGTCCCAATTTATGGTGTTCCGGTCAATACCCGCGAAGCCCTTGGCGTACTGCATCTGAAAGGTTTTATCATTGATGACACCGTGATTTACAGTGGTGCTAGCATCAATGATGTCTATCTCCATCAAAACGATAAATATCGTTATGATCGCTATCAGATCATCACCAATTCATCACTAGCCGATATCATGGTTGATTACGTGAAACAGCGGGTACTGAGTGCCGGTGCCGTTCAACGCCTTGATCGCACAGATCGGCCAACAAATCCTGAAATCAAAAATGAAACACGACAGTTCCGCTCATCACTACGCGATATCGGATATCAATTTCCGGCGCAAGCCAGTAACGATGAATTAGCTGTCACGCCACTGGTTGGATTAGGCAAAAAAAGTCAGCTAAACAAAACGATTCATCATCTAATGGCTTCCGCTGATGAACGCCTGACGATTTGTACGCCATACTTTAATTTGCCCGCGTTGTTAGTACGCAACATCATCTATTTGCTGCGGGAAGGTAAACAGGTCGAGATTATTGTCGGCGACAAAACGGCAAATGACTTTTATATCCCAGAAGATCAACCGTTTAAAATTATCGGCGCATTACCCTATTTATACGAAATTAACTTGCGCCGTTTTCTCAGTCGCTTACAGCGCTTTGTTGATAACGGGCAACTCATTGTTCGGTTGTGGAAAGATGGCGACAATACCTATCATCTGAAAGGAATGTGGGTCGATAATAACTGGCAATTGATTACCGGTAATAATCTGAATCCACGTGCATGGCGTTTAGATCTGGAAAATGCCATTTTGATCCACGATCCTAAGCATGAGATGCATGAGCAGCGTGCTAAAGAGCTAGATTGCATTCGTACCCATACCAAAGTGGTCTCACACTACCTTGAGTTAGAGAATATTCAGC
The DNA here is from genome assembly GCF_963892745.1 of Yersinia sp. Marseille-Q3913. Lineage (NCBI taxonomy): Bacteria > Pseudomonadati > Pseudomonadota > Gammaproteobacteria > Enterobacterales > Yersiniaceae > Yersinia > Yersinia sp. Marseille-Q3913. Next base: position 286,331 of record NZ_CAWQAF010000022.1, read on the forward strand.
AGTATCCCGTCAAAGTACGCAAACTGATCCGCCGTCTACGCAGAATTCGTATCGACCGCCTAATTAGCCGCATACTGTAAACCTGAAACATAAAATCCAGCTTATATGTCGAGTTAATGAGATGGTCACCCCACCCTGTGAGCGGTAAGCTAGCAGGGTGTTTTTTTAGGGGCGTGACACTCAGCGGCATCAATTTGGGCAAGTCCCTTTCACTTTCGTTTTCAACGAACACAATATTTTCCTCACAAGTGGCACACAATACAAAGAGATTAATTTTGTTGTTCAATGAGCATCGAAAATATGGTGTCTGTACAGTACAGGCGCTTAGTAATAAGTCGCTTATTACTAATCTCTGAGAGCTAAGTGGCTGAGTGGCTGAGTGGCTGAGTGGCTGAGTGGCTGAGTGGCTGAGTGGCTGAGTGGCTGAGTGGCTGAGTAAATAATCATCTTTAATTTATTCAGTGACAATAATAGAGGATGACTATTTTCCCATTTTAATAATGCAAAAAACCCCTGAATCATTGATTCAGGGGTTTTGCAATAAGTGGCGGAACGGACGGGGCTCGAACCCGCGACCCCCTGCGTGACAGGCAGGTATTCTAACCAACTGAACTACCGCTCCACCGATTCTTTTACGTGTATCTTCCCGATACTTACCCCTTACAGGGCCAGCGCTCCGCGCTGTGCAAAACCGCCTCTGGCGATTTTGTCAGTTACCAGATGTCGCTCTGATAACTCGTGTTTGATGCCTGGCAGTGTCCTACTCTCGCATGGGGAGACCCCACACTACCATCGG
>NZ_CAWQAF010000023.1:0-48164 GCF_963892745.1 Yersinia sp. Marseille-Q3913
GTCATTCCTCCTTCTAAGTACTTTAGCGGAATGACACAGAATTTCTAATACTCCCCAACCTCAAGCAGCGCAACCAGTGTATGTAAATATGCCGCGTTTTATTTAAATAGCCATCCAACGAAAAAAGGCCCCGCAGGGCCTTTCATATCGTGTGAAGCAGTATCGAATTACAGGACGTCTTTTGCGTTCAGTTCTTCAAATGCTTTTTCCAAACGAGCGATCATCGTCACCTGGGCTGCACGCAACCAGGCACGTGGATCGTAGAATTTCTTGTTAGGTTTGTCCGCGCCTTCTGGGTTACCCAGTTGGCCTTGCAGATAGCCTTCGTTCTTTTTGTAGTAGTTCAGAATACCTTCCCACGTTGCCCATTGGGTGTCGGTGTCGATATTCATTTTAACTACGCCGTAGCTTACCGCTTCTTTGATTTCAGCAGCAGTTGAACCTGAACCGCCATGGAACACGAAGTTCAGGCTGTTGTGCGGCAGATTGTGTTTCTTAGAAACATAATCCTGAGAATCACGCAGAATAGTCGGGGTCAGTTTCACGTTACCTGGTTTGTAAACACCGTGTACGTTACCGAAAGAGGCAGCGATAGTGAAACGTGGGCTGATTGCATTCAGTTTTTCGTAAGCGTAATCAACATCTTGTGGCTGAGTGTACAGCGAAGATGCATCCATGTGGCTGTTGTCCACGCCATCTTCTTCACCACCAGTACAACCCAGTTCGATCTCCAGTGTCATACCCAGTTTCGCCATGCGAGTCAGGTATTTACTGCAAATTTCGATGTTCTCTTCCAGGGACTCTTCTGACAGGTCAATCATGTGAGAAGAGAACAGGGGTTTGCCGGTCGCTGCGAAATGTTTCTCGCCCGCGTCCAACAAGCCGTCTAACCATGGCAGCAATTTCTTGGCGCAATGGTCAGTGTGCAGAATAACCGGAACACCATAGTGTTCAGCCATTTGATGCACGTGGTGGGCGCCAGAGATAGCACCCAGAATAGCAGCGCCCTGGCCTTCTGCTTTCACGCCTTTACCTGCGATAAATGCAGCGCCGCCGTTAGAGAACTGAACGATAACCGGCGCACGCACTTTGGCTGCTGTTTCCAGCACTGCGTTGATAGAGTCGGTGCCGACACAGTTAACTGCTGGCAGAGCAAAGTTGTTCTCTTTGGCTACTGCGAACACTTTCTGAACGTCATCACCTGTGATGACACCTGGTTTTACGAAATCAAAAATTTTAGACATGTACGTTGTCCTGTTTCGTCGACTGAAGATAGCAGCTATCCGATGGGATAGGCCCTAAATGTAAATCGGTTTTCGCTTGCCTAGCTGCATGAGCTAACAGCGAAACGGGCGGCTTTCGCCGCCCGTTATCTAAATTACTGCTTAGCGCGCTCTTCCAGCATCACAACCGCTGGCAGTTTTTTCCCTTCAACGAACTCAAGGAATGCACCGCCGCCGGTAGAGATGTAGGATATTTGATCCGCAATACCGAACAGATCGATTGCTGCCAGCGTGTCACCACCGCCTGCGATAGAGAATGCTTCGCTCTCTGCGATAGCACGAGCGACGATCTCGGTCCCTTTACGGAAGTTAGGGAACTCAAACACGCCAACAGGGCCATTCCACAGAATGGTTTTAGCGTTTTTCAGGATCTCAGCCAGACGTTGTGCAGAGACGTCGCCCAAGTCCAAAATTTGCTCATCATCTTTGATTTGATCAGCAGGTTTCAGTGTTGCAGCGGCAGTTTCAGAGAACTCGGTCGCAACACGAACATCTGTTGGGACTGGGATATCGCAAGTTTCCAGCAGGCGTTTTGCTTCTGGGATCAGGTCTGCTTCGTACAGCGATTTGCCCACATTGTGGCCTTGAGCGGCAACGAAGGTGTTCGCAATACCACCACCAACAATCAGTTGGTCAGCGATTTTAGACAGCGCACCCAGCACCGTCAGTTTGGTTGAAACTTTAGAACCACCCACGATGGCAACCATTGGGCGCGCTGGGTTACCCAGTGCTTTACCCAGTGCTTCCAGCTCTGCTGACAACAGCGGGCCGGCACACGCGATAGGGGCAAATTTACCCACGCCGTGAGTCGATGCTTGAGCACGGTGAGCAGTACCAAATGCATCCATCACATACACATCACAGAGTGCGGCATATTTTTTGGAGAGCGTTTCGTCGTCTTTCTTCTCGCCTTTGTTAAAGCGAACGTTTTCCAGAACAACCAACTCGCCAGCTGCAATTTCAACACCGTCCAGATAGTCTTTCGCCAGACGTACCGGAGCAGACAATTTGTCTTTCAGGTAGTTAACGACTGGCAGTAAGGAGAACTCTTCGTTGTACTCGCCTTCGGTCGGGCGACCCAGGTGAGAGGTAACCATTACTTTAGCGCCTTGCTTCAGTGCCGCTTCAATGGTCGGCAGAGATGCACGGATACGCGCATCAGAAGTCACTTTGCCATCTTTTATCGGAACATTGAGGTCCGCACGGATCAGCACGCGAAGGCCTGCCAGATCCAGATCGGTCATCTTAATTACAGACATGGTGAATCCTCTTGTTGATTCTCTTTAAAGTTGCATAAGCTGCACATCAACGCTGATATAACCGCAATAAATCACGGAAAAACAAGACGTTGACATACCATACTAGAAACCACTGCGGGCCATCGCCAATGTCGTATCCAACATTCTATTGGCGAAACCCCATTCGTTATCGCACCATACCAACGTCTTAATCAGGTGCTGCCCACTGACCCGCGTCTGGGTGCAATCAACAATCGCACTGTGCGGATCATGGTTAAAATCGGTCGACACCAAGGGTAATTCCGTATAGTCAACTATACCACGAAATGAGCCTCTTGCTGCCTTTTGCAAAAGCTGGTTAACCTCCGCCACGCCAACCGGGCTTGTCACGCTAACGCTTAAATCGATAGCCGTCACGTTGATGGTCGGCACCCGTACCGAGATAGCTTCAAACCTGTCGCAAAACTTCGGAAAAATACGGGTAATCCCTGCGGCCAGTTTAGTATCCACGGGGATAATCGACTGGCTTGCTGCTCGGGTACGGCGTAAATCTTGATGATAAGCATCAATAACGGGCTGGTCATTCATTGATGAATGAATGGTGGTCACAGTGCCGGATTCAATACCATAAGCATCATCCAACAACTGAATAATAGGAATAATACAGTTCGTGGTACAGGAGGCGTTGGAAACAATTCGGTGCTCAGCCTGTAGATCCTGATGGTTAACACCATAAACCACAGTCGCATCCAAATCATGACCACCGGGATGGGCAAACAGTACCTTTTTGGCACCGGAGGTTAAGTGCGCCTCGCCATCTGCGCGGCTGCCATACACGCCGCTACAATCCAGAACCACGTCAACTCCTAACTCACCCCAGGGTAACTGCCCGATCTCTGGCTGATGTATCAGCCGGATAATATCGTCCCCGACGAATAAACTGTCACACTCCTGACGAACATCCCAGGCAAATCGGCCATGGCTGGAGTCATACTTCAGCAGATGGGCCATCCCTTCTGCATTCGCCAACTCATTAATCGCAACGACTGAAATTTCAGCCCGGCGACCCGATTCATACAATGCGCGTAAAACGCTGCGGCCAATGCGGCCAAAGCCATTTATCGCTATGCGGATTGTCATGCTACTCCCTGATTCTGGTTATTATCATGCAACCCTATAGCCTACTGCACTGCCCACTAAGATGTTAATCGTCTTATCACAATTCAGCCAGAATACATCCAGCTTTTTCCTCAGCGGATTTGGCTGAAACGGAAAACGAATTATGACTGAAACGCTTCAGCCAGAATAAACCAAACCAATCATAAAAGGAATATCTGCCTGATAAAGGGCACAATTCATCCATCAATTGGCGAAAAAAAAGACCGCCGAAGCGGTCCTTTAACAGGTGTATTACCGGGATTATCATTGCCCTTTACACCTCGCTAATCTGTAGCGATAAATTACTTCAACAGCGCCTGAGCTTTCGCCACCACGTTTTCTACAGTGAAGCCAAACTCTTTGAACAGCAAGTCAGCTGGAGCAGATTCACCGAAGGAGTGCATACCGACAACTGCACCATTCAGGCCAACATATTTGTACCAGTAATCAGCAATCCCGGCTTCTACTGCAACGCGAGCACTGACAGCAGATGGCAATACGGATTCACGGTAAGCCGCGTCTTGTTTGTCGAATGCATCAGTTGATGGCATAGAAACAACACGCACTTTGCGGCCAGCGGCGGTCAGTTGATCCGCAGCAGCCACCGCCAGTTCAACTTCAGAACCGGTCGCGATAAAGATCAGTTCAGGAAGGCCGGCACAATCTTTCAGCACATAAGCGCCTTTAGCGATGTTGGCTAACTGCTCGGCAGTACGTGGCTGTTGTGCCAGATTCTGACGGGAGAAGATCAGTGCGCTTGGGCCGTCTTTACGTTCCAATGCATACTGCCATGCCACCGCAGACTCAACCTGGTCACACGGACGCCAGGTGCTCATGTTCGGTGTGACACGCAGGCTTGCCATCTGCTCAACGGGCTGATGGGTTGGGCCATCTTCGCCCAGACCGATGGAGTCATGGGTGTAAACGAATACGCTGCGGATTTTCATCAGTGCCGCCATGCGCACTGCGTTACGGGCATACTCCACAAACATCAGGAAAGTTGCGCCGTAAGGGATGAAACCACCGTGCAGAGCGATACCGTTCATGATGGCAGACATACCAAATTCACGGACACCGTAGTGAATGTAGTTACCGGCCAGATCGTCACTCAGAGATTTAGAGCCAGACCAGATAGTCAGGTTACTCGGTGCCAGGTCAGCAGAGCCGCCGAGGAATTCAGGTAACACTTTACCGAAAGCTTCCAGCGCATTCTGTGAGGCTTTACGACTAGCAATGTTAGCCGGGTTAGCTTGCAGCTGTTCGATAAATTTCTTCGATTCAGTCGCCCAGTTAGCTGGCAGCTCACCGCTTACGCGACGTTTGAATTCAGCAGCCAGTTCTGGATACGCTTTAGCATAAGCGGCAAACTTCTCGTTCCAGGCCGCTTCTTTCGCCTGGCCCGCTTCTTTCGCATCCCACGCCGCATAGATATCCTGCGGGATTTCGAATGGAGGGTACTTCCAGCCCAGTGCGACACGGGTAGCCGCAACTTCATCGGCACCTAATGGTGCGCCATGTGAGTCATGAGTACCGGCTTTCTTCGGTGAGCCAAAACCGATAATAGTTTTGCACATCAGCAACGAGGGTTTGTCGGTCACTTTGTGGGCTTCTTCGATGGCGGCTTTGATGGCGTCAGCATTATGACCATCAACACCACGGACCACATGCCAGCCGTAAGCTTCGAAACGGGCAGCAGTATCATCAGTGAACCAACCTTCAACGTGACCATCGATGGAGATACCGTTGTCATCGTAGAATGCAGTCAGTTTGCCCAGCTTCATGGTGCCAGCCAGAGAGCAAACTTCGTGAGAGATGCCTTCCATCATGCACCCGTCGCCCATAAAGGCATAGGTGTGGTGATCGACAATATCATGGCCAGGGCGGTTAAACTGCGCACCCAGTGTGCGTTCTGCAATCGCAAAACCAACGGCATTGGCAATACCCTGACCCAGCGGGCCAGTGGTGGTTTCTACGCCAGCGGTATAGCCATATTCTGGGTGACCTGGCGTTTTAGAGTGCAATTGGCGGAAGTTTTTCAGCTCTTCCATCGGCAGAGGGTAGCCAGTGAGGTGCAGCAGGCTGTAGATCAACATGGAGCCGTGACCATTCGACAAGACGAAACGGTCGCGATCTGCCCAGTGTGGATTCGTTGGATTATGGTTCAGGTAATCACGCCATAGAACTTCGGCAATATCTGCCATGCCCATAGGGGCGCCGGGGTGGCCGGAATTCGCTTTTTGCACTGCGTCCATGCTTAGTGCGCGGATCGCGTTGGCAAGCTCTTTACGAGAGGACATGTTTTACTCCAGGTCGGATTAAAAAAAGCGTTCAAGTTTACCATTTTCTCAGACTCAGCATTGAAACGGCAATCACTAAAACCAAAGTGAGCTATAACTTCCATATTAATGACCAATGGAATCTGTTGATTTTCAGAATTAAGCTATAGCTGTAACGCCCAAGGCAGGGTAACCTCGCTGCGTTTTTAGCCACACAGTGAGCGGGTAAACACTCAGGGCCGGAAGTGCCCGTTTTTGCAAACAGACCAGTACCAACCTTACTTTGCAACCACAATTTCGGGTAAGACCTATTGCCGACAGAGTAGAACAACCGCCGTCGATTCAACAGCTATTAATGCAATAGTTGACAAGAATGTGACAGCCACTGTAGGCGAAGCGCTATCAATAGATAACCGCTGATAATGCGTTGTCACACCAATAGAACTGCCCTATCCAATGATAAAAATGGCGTAACCACAGGAAAAAGTGTTATGAAAATTCGTACCTCTATGATTGCACTGAGCCTGACAGCCCTGCTTAGCGGCTGCCAAAATATGAATACTGATGGCTTAATGCAGTCTGGCGCGCAGGCATTTCAAGCCGCAACCCTAAGTGATGCTGATGTGAAAAATCTTAGTGAAAAATCTTGCGCGGAAATGGATCAAAAGGCCCAAATAGCGCCAGCGGATAGCACTTACGGCAAACGCTTGGCTAAAATCTCGGCCGCATTGGGTGATAATATCAATGGTACGCCAGCCAACTATAAAGTTTACGTGACTAAAGATGTGAATGCCTGGGCGATGGCTAACGGCTGTATTCGCGTCTACAGCGGTTTGATGGACATGATGACCGACAATGAAGTGGAGGGCGTACTCGGCCATGAAATGGGCCATGTGGCATTGGGCCACACCCGCAAAGCCATGCAAGTGGCCTACGGCACTACCGCCCTGCGCACCGCGGCAGCATCCGCCGGTGGCATTGCCGGCCAACTCTCCCAATCTCAGTTAGCTGATATTGGTGAGAAACTGGTTAACGCCCAGTTCTCACAAAAGCAAGAGAGTGAAGCCGATGATTACTCATTCGATTTGCTGAAAAAACGGGGGATCGACCCTAATGGTTTGGTGACTAGCTTTGAAAAACTGGCAACCATGGAAGCGGGCCGCACCAGCAGCATGTTTGATGACCATCCATCCTCGCAAGCTCGCGCCGATCATATTCGCCAACGCATTGCGACTGAGAAGTAAATCAGGCCAACTTATCAATACAAAACGCCTGTGATGATACGGGCGTCAGACTGCTGACAAAGTTGATAAGCGGGGAAATGTGCCGAATGGGTCGTAACGGCGTAAGCCGTCGGAGCGCCCATCGGTGCAGTCGCCTCGCCAGTTTCGAAGTAACAAAATAGGTTTGTCATCAACCTCACGCCCGTGATGATACGGACGTCATTGTTGATACTGCCCGGATTGATAGCGGCTGAAGCTAGCCTCCCTCCCCCAGATCAACCTCAATCTGATCGCCATTGATCCGCACTGGATAGATAGCTAAATCTCGATCACCTGGCTCACGCAAACAGTGCCCGGATCGAATATCAAACAACGCGCCATGCAAAGGGCACTCGATGGTCGCACCATCAACAAATCCCTGACTTAATAGCGCATTCGCATGAGGGCAGATATCTTCCATCGCAAAATATTCGCCATCAACCAGATAAACACCAATCCTTTTATCATCTGCCTGAGCGGAAAAAGGGGAGTCCTGCTTGACGTAATTAACCTTACAAACGCTGAACCACCCCATTGAAGCCCCCGCTTTGCCCACAAAATCAGGATAGAAACCATTAATATGAGTGTGGTTGAGATTTAACTAATTACCAGCGGGTGTAAAAATAAAAAAGGGCACAGCTATAAGTCACTGTGCCCTTTTGACGCTACTTATTTGATGCTTAGCGCGGCATAAATATCGGTTACTGCATCAACAAATAGAGAGAAGTATCACCACGCTGAATGTTCAATGCCAATACCGATGGTTTGGTATCGAGGATTTTCCGCAACTCACCCAGATTCTGGACCGGCTGCTGGTTAATCCCAATGATGATATCGCCTTTTTTCAGGCCGATACGTGCAGCCGCACTCCCCGTTTTCACGTTATCGACTTTCACGCCTTTCTTACCATTCACATCAGAGTTGCTCAGTTCAGCACCTTCAATGCCGGTATAGATATTGCCTGAATCAACCTGTGCCTGGCTGCTCTGCTCCAATGTTACTTCCACATTGACAGGTTTACCGTCACGCAGCAGGCCTAAGGTCATCTTGCTACCCACTGGCAGAGTACCAATTTCGGCACGGAAACCGGCGAAGCTATTGATTGCTTTACCATTCATGCTGATAATCACATCGCCTGCTTTGATTCCGGCTTTTGCCGCAGCAGATTTCGGCACGACTTGGCTGATAAAGGCCCCTTTCTGCGCATCAACATTCATGGCTTTTGCCAGCTCAGAGTTCAGCTCTGTACCCATGATACCCAGCTCACCACGTTTCACCTGACCAAACTCAACCATCTGAGATGTCAGGTTTTTCACCATGTTACTTGGGATGGCAAAACCAATCCCAATGTTGCCGCCGTCTGGTGCCAAAATAGCGGTATTGATCCCGATCAGCTCACCGTTCAGGTTGATCAAAGCACCCCCAGAGTTACCACGGTTAATTGCCGCATCAGTCTGGATAAAGTTTTCGTAGTTTTCCACGTTCAGACCGCTACGGCCCAAGGCAGAGACAATACCAGAGGTGACGGTTTCCCCCAGACCATATGGGTTACCGATAGCAACGGTATAATCGCCTACGCGCAGTTGATCAGAATCTGCCATTTTAATTGCGGTCAGATTTTTAAAATCTTTCAGCTGCAATAACGCGATATCAGTACGTGGATCTTTACCAATCACTTTCGCTTCATAGCTGCGGCCATCGCTCAACTTGACATTGATTTTGGTCGCATTATCCACCACGTGGTTATTGGTAACGACGTAACCCTTAGCAGCATCAATAATTACACCCGAACCCAGTGCACGGAACTCCTGCTTGCTTGGCACACCGCCTTTACCGCCTTGGCCCCCCTGACACATCGGAGAACCCTGGAACGGAGAACCGTCCTGGCAGAATGGTGAATCGTCACCAAAGAACTGCTGGAACTGTGGTGGTATACCGCCAGCACCGGCATTACTTACCTGGGTGCTGCCTTCCACATTAATGCTGACCACGGAAGGCATGACTTTCTCTAGCATTGGCGCCAGGCTAGGGAGCTGCTGGCTGCTAGAAGAGGCCGTTTCTGCCGAAATGGCAGAAGAAACCGGCCCCATGGCTAAACCGATGCTCAATGCCAATGCACTTAACACTAAAGTTGTTTTCTTCATCTATTTTATTTCTCGCTATACAATTAATAATGACTTAATAAATGGTGAGTGGCAGACCAATGTCGTCTTGCATAGTAAGATTAAATATGGGGGATGAAGTTCACAGACCCAAGAATCAGAATAGTAAAAAATATTGTCCGTCTTTACAAAACTACAGTTAATTAAGCGGACAATTCAATTTGCCTGCATACTATTCCGCAGCCATTAAGCGCCGATATTCATCATAAGCATAAAGATCAGTCATGCCACTGATATAATCCTGAATTAGGCGAGCGCGATAATAATATTCATATATCTCATATTGTTCAGGCGGTAAATTACGTAACTGCTCCACAGATTCAGCATAAGCCAACCGGTGCTTAGTCGATAATTTATGGAATAATCGGGTCTCAATGAGATACTGACGGTGGTTGTCTTCTTTGACTAATTTCGTAAATGCCGTTTGCGGCATAGCTAATAGCGGACTATAAATATCGAGCAACCCACTAATAACTCTATATCCTTGTAATTCAAGCTGTTCTACTTCAGGATGATTAAATACGTGCTTTACGGCTACCTTTTTGAAAATTTGCAGTAATTTACATGCAGCACTGGAATCTTCTAATAATGCCTGATTAAAGGAACCGGAAAATACTGCGGGTAGATTCTCAATAAAACGCTGTGCGGCATGTGGAACTAATTTCCCTACCGTATTGACTCGTAAATACATAAAAAATTGATCTTCGGTACTTCGCCGACCTTGTTCGCGTCCTAATTGCCGAAATGCCCCACCCACCACTTTATCAAACAGATCACCCTGGGTAATATCGCCCCACTCCTTCACCATATGATCATAAAGTTGCTCGACGCTGAAAATATTTTTTTCCACCGCGTCTTCTAAATCGGCAATACAATAAGAGATATCATCGGCGGCTTCCATAATATAGGTCAGCGGGAAACGGTTAAATTCTCCCATATTGAGTTCACGGCGCAAATCTTTAACATAGCTCTCTTCGGCAAGATAAAAACCGGGTTTTTTCATCAAATAGTTATGGGAAGGTGGAATATCGCCTGACCAATAAGCCGGTTTAGTATATTTAAGGATACAACCCACCTGAGCATAGGTTAGATTCAGTTTTAATAAGCTGTAAACCAATCGTATCGCTTGCGCATTACCCTCGAACTGGCTCAAATCATGGCGAATTTTACTGCGCAACACATTAAGTTCTGCCTCCCCCTCCCGCAGCCTCAACGTATTGACCTGACAATAATCCTTGCCTCGTGGTTCAATCCCTCCCCCATTTGGGTCCATCTGCTTGGTAAACCAGTTATTAATTGCTGACTCACCAAAATGGCCAAAGGGCGGATTGCCGATGTCATGCATCAGACAGGCCATTTCCACAATACTTTCAAAGGGATCAAGCAGCTTATCCAGCCCATAAGCCGTGATTTTCTTATCCTGCTTAAAGCGATTAAGGACTTCTTTAGCAATATAACGGCCCACCTGCTGGACTTCTAGCGAGTGGGTTAAGCGGCTACGCACCGCGGCATTACGCTCCAGAGGAAACACCTGCGTTTTTTGCTGTAAACGCCGAATAGCAGCAGAGTTTACAATACGCCCACGATCGCTTTCAAATACCCGGGTAATTTCATATTCGTCTTCCGCCGAACTGGATTTACCAAATGGCCGCTGAAAACTGATTTTCTGCTTAAAGTCGATCCCAGACATATTTCCCCCCGATATTTCAATACAAACAGTGATACCCACTCTTGCTCGTAGAAGCAATTGATAACGTATGAACTGCGGCACATTACGCATTATCTTTGCTTAGCTACCCGAAGATCTCACTTAGCTGATAAACTGTGTGCCGATAATTACAGATTAATCCACTCGTTAAAATCAGCAGGTATCCCTATGAAAGTCGGCATTATTGGTGCAATGGAAGAAGAAGTGACGCTGCTGCGTGACAAAATTGAAAATCGCCAAACCTTATCCCGTGCGGGTTGCGAAATTTATAGCGGCCAACTCAATGGCGTGGATGTCGCATTGCTGAAATCGGGTATCGGTAAGGTAGCTGCCGCGATGGGTACTACCTTGCTGCTAGAACATTTCCAGCCTGATATCGTGATCAACACCGGTTCGGCGGGTGGCCTGGCTTCCAGCCTAAAAGTGGGCGATATCGTGGTATCGACTGAGGTTCGCTACCACGATACCGATGTCACTGCCTTCGGCTATGAACCGGGCCAGATGGCGGGTTGTCCAGCCGCTTTCATTGCTGATACCGGCCTGATTGCGCTGGCGGAAAGTTGCATCAAGCAATTGAATTTAAACGCAGTACGCGGTCTGATTTGCAGCGGCGATGCGTTTATTAATGGTGCCGCCCCTCTGGAGCGTATTCGCGCCACCTTCCCAACCGTAGCCGCAGTTGAAATGGAAGCCGCAGCAATCGGCCATGTTTGTCATCTGTTCAAAACACCATTCGTTGTCGTGCGCGCCATTTCAGATGTCGCAGATCAAGAGTCTCACCTGAGCTTTGATGAATTCCTGGTTGTCGCCGCCAAACAGTCGACACTCATGATCGAAGCCATGTTAACCACTCTGGCTCAACGCGGTTAATGGGGCAGTTCAGTATTGCCCCCTTGGCACGAGCTGCAGTAACCTTGCCCCGAGCAATTATCCTATTATTGCTCGGGCTGTTTGCCCTTAGCCTGTTCTCCCTGCAGGCACTGGCGGCAGAGCGGATTATCAGTCTGTCGCCCAGTACGACTGAGCTGGCCTATGCCGCTGGGTTGGGGGATAAGCTGGTTGCTGTAAGTGCTTACTCCGATTATCCCGAAGCGGCAAAGAAACTGGAACATGTGGCATCGTGGCAAGGGGTAAATGTCGAACGCATTCTGGCACTCAAGCCCACTCTGATCCTCGCCTGGCGTGGCGGAAACCCACAGCGCCCACTGGATCAACTGGCCTCTTTTGGCATTCCGATCTTCTATTCTGATCCGGTGAATATTGATCAAATAGCCGGTGATCTGGATAAGTTGGCACAGTACAGCCCTCATCCTGAGCAGGCCCATCAAGCCGCTGAGCAGTTGCGTCAGCAAGTCGCGGAGTTACGCCGCCACTATGCACGTAAAACACCATTACGTACTTTTCTGCAATTTGGGACACAGCCCCTATTTACCAGTTCCGGGCATACATTACAGAGCGAGATAGTTTCCCTCTGTGGTGGAGAGAATATTTTTGCGGGCAGCCGGGTTCCCTGGCCGCAGGTGAGCCGCGAACAAGTGATGATCCGCCAGCCGCAGGTGATTGTGGTGAGCGGAGATAAGTCTCAGGCGGAGAGCGTCAGCGCCTTTTGGCGACCTCAGCTTGCAGTACCGGTGATAACCCTTAATGAGGACTGGTTTAATCGCGCTGGCCCACGTATTCTGCTGGCCGCTAAGCAGCTGTGCCAACAAATGGCCAGCCTTCCATCCCCTGTGGCGGAGTCACATTAATGCTGGTTTATTGGCTGGATATTTTAGGTACTGCGGTATTTGCTATCTCTGGTGTATTGCTGGCGGGAAAGTTGCGTATGGACCCGTTTGGCGTGCTGGTTTTGGGGGTGGTGACGGCCGTCGGTGGCGGCACAATACGTGATATGGCATTAGCCAATGGCCCGGTATTTTGGGTAAAAGATCCCACGGATTTGGTGGTCGCGATGGTGACCTGTCTGGCAACTATTTTGCTGGTGCGTCAGCCGAGGCGAACACCAAAATGGATCCTGCCAGTGCTCGATGCCATTGGTTTGGCGGTGTTTGTCGGTATTGGTGTCAATAAGGCCTTTGCTGCGGGTGCCAGCCCACTGGTGGCAATCTGCATGGGGGTCATCACCGGTGTCGGCGGCGGGATTATCCGCGATGTCTTAGCCCGCGAGATCCCGATGATCCTGCGCACTGAAATCTACGCCACCGCCTGCATCATTGGCGGCATTGTCCACGCCACAGCATTCTATACTTTTGGTATGCCATTGCAGCAAGCAATGATGCTGGGGATGGTGATAACGCTCGGTATCCGCCTTGCCGCCATCCGCTGGCGCTTAAAACTGCCAACATTTGAAATTGAGCATTAATAGCGGTCCTCGCAAGGTTCCCTGTTCAACAAAGCATGTTTTTTGTACTAGGTGCTGAGTTTTTAGGTTCAGTGCCGAACTTTTAGACTTTCACCCAGTCTATTAGCTCTCTTTATGAACCTGGCAGTTGATGTGATTCAAAAGTGAACTATCCTGCAATACAGTGCCATAAAGGAGGTGGATTGGTTACAGAACCTAAAATCAACCACGCTTTTATTGCCCCTGATGGCATGCTGCTTAGTAAAAACAGCACTCGCCAGATGGCGCAGTTGATTACTGTAGAGTGGTAAGATACAGATGTAAAAAAACCGCAGCTCAACGTTGCGGTTTTTTTTATCAAAATTTTGACGGTGGCTTTATTTCCAACAGAGAAATAAAACGATTACCCTAAATCATTGGCGTTTCAGCAAGGGCGACCGGTAATTTAAATACTGAAGGAAGAACCGCATCCACAGGTACTCTTCGCATTCGGGTTAGTCACGACAAAGCGCGAACCTTCCAGCCCTTCGGTGTAATCCACTGCGCCGCCGACCAGATATTGCAGACTCATTGGATCAACTACCAGCTCAACGCCTTGTTTTTCAATGGTCATATCACCATCATTGATCTGATCATCAAAGGTAAAGCCATACTGGAACCCGCTGCATCCACCACCGGTAATGTAAACCCGCAGCTTCAGATTTGGATTTTCCTCATCAGAAATCAGCAGCTTAACTTTTTTAGCTGCCGCCTCGGTAAACTGTAGGGGCAGTACTGTTTCGTCGCTCATACTCATCACTCCCAACCGCTATTCGAGTTGCAGGTTACTACAATGGCAGCCTGATCTATGCATCAATTATCCAATACCTGAGTAGTTCATTCAAGTATTGCTGACTAATGTTATATATTATCTACCTGTTTGAGCATGACTTTCAACCACCGGTTGTTGCTGCGCTGCCGCAGATGCTGCTTGTTCTTGTCTCTCTAAAGTGCGGGCCAAAATAGCTGAATACAAGGGCTTACCCCCCATAAACTGGGCAATTAATGTCGCCCCCAGACAGGTAACAATCATCGGTAAAATAAGTTGATAATTATCGGTCATTTCCAACACCAATACCAACCCTGTCAATGGTGCGCGTACTGAAGCGGCAAACAGTGCGCCCATCCCGGCGATAGCGAAGGTTCCAGCCTCAATACCATATTCTGGGAAAAAGTGTGCGCAAGATAGGCCAAAAGCGGTGCCCAGAATGGTGCCCAGAGCCAACATTGGGGCAAATATTCCTCCCGGTGCACCCGAACCAAAACACAGCAAGGTAGTAATAACTCGGGCAACAAAGATGAAGATCAACATACCAATGCTGAAGTTACCGGCCAGTGCGATAGGAATTAATGTAAAGCCGCCGCCCACCGCCTCGCCATGAATCAATGCCAGCAGGCCGCACATCCCCCCCAATAAGCCACCAATCAACACCAACTTGCGCCAATCGCCGCCGTGGAAGCGCATAAACAGATCCTGCGTGCGAAATATCAGGGCGTTGAACATCACGCCTACAGCACCAAAAATAATACCGAGCAGGAGGTAAAGCCATAGGGTATTAAGCGGGACGTCACCGAGTTTACCGACCTCAATAATCGCGCGTTCGCCATTAAAATAGCGATAGACAATGGTTGACGTAATCACCCCGACAAATACCGCTTTGATTGAGACCAGACTGTAGCGGAACTGCGAGCGCATCTCTTCAATAACGAATAAAATCCCTGCCAACGGGGCATTAAAGGCGGCAGAAAGACCCGCCGCTGCACCTGTCGCCAATAATGAGTGCCGTGCTTCAGGGCTGCGCAGACGGAAAATATCGACAACCATGCGCCCGCTGTTGCCCCCCATCTGCACCATCGGCCCTTCACGGCCTAACACCATGCCCGCCCCTAATGTCCCAAGGCCGCCAATAAACTTAACTGGGATGACCCTCCACCAGCGCACCGGGCGCATCTCCTCCATCGCGCCCTCAATTTCGGGGATCCCAGACCCCCCGGCCTCAGGAGCAAAACGACGCACCAGAAAATAGCCCAGCATCGCCAATAGCGCCGACATAATAAATGCCAATGGCCACACCAAAATGGCAGAATCCGCCACCTTCGCCAGCGTTGCCAATCTTTGTTGTTGAATCCAATCGACACCTCGGTCAAAGGCGACACCCAGTAACCCCGTCACGACCCCGACAACACCCGCCATGATAAGAATGATCAGTGGGGTTTTATCACGGTTAACCAGAGCATGGATAAAACGCCCACGTTTGAGTTTAGTCTCGCCTTCGGAAGAGATATTTTGCGTTGAATTAGTCATGGTTTGTATGTTTTTCAGTCAAATGATAAGTAATACAAATAAACAGTAGCCTAAGCTTAGTCTAGCTGCCCATGATGCGCCTGGTTAAACGCCGATGAAATGATCTAGCTCAGTAAGACTATTTGAATGGTAGCGAGTTGGATTTGCGGCACGCTGCGCAAGCTCGCCGTTAAATATGCCCAATCATTTGATAACCGCTGCCAGTTCTTTAGAATGGGCAGCATTATTCTATTGCTAAAGCGGATGTTATTAGCGTTGATGTCATCAATACTAATATCGCCACCCCAATTCAGGAGCCAGTTTATGAGTAAGTCCGAAAGTCTGTACGCCCAGGCAAAACAGCTAATCCCAGGCGGGGTTAACTCCCCGGTGCGTGCATTCACTGGGGTCGGTGGCGTCCCACTATTTATTGAGCGTGCTGATGGCGCCTACTTGTTTGATGTAGATGGCAAAGCTTACATTGACTATGTCGGCTCTTGGGGGCCAATGGTGTTGGGCCATAACCATCCGGCGATCCGTCAGGCGGTGATTGAAGCTATCGAGCGCGGTTTGAGCTTTGGTGCGCCAACAGAGATGGAAGTGAAAATGGCTGAGTTGGTCACCAACTTAGTGCCAACCATGGATATGGTGCGCATGGTCAACTCAGGCACCGAAGCGACCATGAGTGCTATTCGTCTGGCTCGTGGCTTTACCGGTCGCGATAAAATTATCAAATTTGAAGGCTGCTATCACGGCCACGCGGACTGCCTGCTGGTCAAAGCCGGTTCCGGGGCACTAACTCTCGGCCAACCCAACTCGCCGGGCGTGCCCGCTGATTTCGCTAAACACACGCTGACCTGCACTTATAACGATCTGGCCACAGTGCGCGCAGCCTTCGAGCAATATCCACAAGAGGTCGCCTGTATCATCGTCGAACCCGTCGCCGGTAACATGAACTGCGTGCCACCACTGCCAGAGTTCCTACCGGGCCTGCGCGCACTGTGTGACGAATTTGGTGCGCTGCTGATTATTGATGAGGTGATGACCGGTTTTCGTGTGGCATTAGCCGGGGCGCAAGATTATTACGGTGTCATCCCTGACTTGACCTGTCTGGGTAAAATCATCGGTGGCGGTATGCCAGTCGGTGCGTTCGGCGGTCGCCGCGATGTGATGGATGCGCTGGCACCAACCGGCCCGGTTTATCAGGCCGGAACACTGTCCGGTAACCCCATTGCAATGGCCGCAGGTTTTGCCTGTCTGACAGAAGTTGCGCAGGTGGGTATCCATGAGACCCTGACTGAACTAACCGACTCGCTGGCAACGGGCCTGCTACATGCAGCTAAAGCAGAGAATATTCCACTGGTAGTTAACCACGTCGGCGGCATGTTTGGTATCTTCTTTACCGATGCACAAACCGTGACCTGCTATCAGGATGTTATGAATTGCGATGTTGAGCGCTTCAAGCGCTTCTTCCATCTGATGTTGGAAGAGGGCGTTTATCTGGCACCTTCTGCTTTTGAAGCAGGTTTTATGTCAGTGGCACATAGCAAGGAAGATATCCAGAAGAGTGTGGATGCTGCACGTCGGTGCTTTGCCCAGCTTTAATATCAGTGAATAAGCTAACCACCGCCCAAGACTAGGCGGTGGTTAACAAATTAAAACAAATTAATATTGGCGAGAAAAACTCACGTAGCTTATTTAATCAAAATCAACGGCTCCAGGACTACTAATTAATTTCGACAATTGATGCGATTAAATATTACTGCCACTACCATTCCAACTTGGCCCCATGGGAATAACAGGCATTTTAACTTCAACAGGGCAATGATTTATCATGTTATTTATTACGGGCTGAACGGTATCAGTAAGCATTCCCAAATAACCGAATAACAGATCAGAATTGAGTATTACACCAAGACTGACGACCAGTAGACTATAGATTAGCACAACTTTAGCTATTCCTTTATTATCAACAATATGTGGCGATAATTTACTTTGCTCACAGTTTAGTTCAGTCATATTATTTCCCTCTAATATAATTGCTACTAATAGCTAAGATGACCAGACAAACAAAAAGCCACTTATATCAAATACAAAGCATCATTAAAGGTGCCAATCAACTATAAATTAGCAGGATAATAACCAACGGAAGTTTATCTGGAATTTGACATTATCATAGAATACTTGATGCGCAATATTTTTATTACAGCATTAAAGTTAAATCGTATAAGGAAATAATTAGTTATCTTGTTTTTAATGTGTATCTTTTCTTTTAATTACTTCAAATGTAACCATTAGCTATAGAGTGACATTATTTGATCATTTACTATTTTATAGTGCGTATTAATGAAACATGCCCATGGATGCATCTAACATCAGCCCCAGTTATCCTTAACTGAGACTGATGGAGATTCGAATAAGTCTTTATCGCCCCTGTTTACGTAATAAGTAAACAAAATAGGGTGCGCCAATAAAGGTTGCCAACAATCCGGCAGGGATCTGGTTCGGGAATAGCAGCATCCGGCCACACCAATCGGCAAATACCATTAATAAGCCACCCAAAATAGCGGCAATAAACAGCTGCGGGATAGCACGTCGGAAGCCCAACATGCGGGCCATATGGGGCGCCATCAGCCCGACAAAGCTCAATGGCCCTACCGTCAGCGTAGCCGCCGCCGTCATGGTCGCCGCCAAGAGCAAAATAGCTAACCGGCTAGGTGCCAGCGCGATACCTAAGGCTCTGGCCGTCACACTGCCCAAAGGCAGAATCATTAGCCAACGGCGACACAGAGGTGCCAGTGCAATCAACACCAGGGCAATTAATCCGGTACTCAATGCTTGCGAGCCATCAACAGCATAGGTGGAGCCGGAAATCCACGCCAGCAAGCCGCGCATTCGCGGGTCACCACTGGCCAACAACATGGTGATTACCGTGGTAAAGGCGGTGCTCAATGCAATCCCCGCCAATAGCATTCTGCTGGGTGAGAAACCACCCCGCCCAGCCACTACCAGTATCAGCAATAAGGTTGCGGCCGCGCCCAAACTCCCCGCCGGTAGCAGCCACGCCAGCGCATTACCTGGCACGATGAACATCATAATCACGACACCAAAAGAGGCACCGGAGCTAATACCCAATACCTCTGGACTAGCCATCGGGTTACCCGTCAGTTTTTGAATCAGTGTTCCTGCCACTGCCAGCATCATACCGGCCGCCAGCGCCGCCAACACCCGCGGCCAGCGCCAGTGCAATAGCGCCTGAAGATCATTACCACTCATCCAATTCCAGCCTTGGCTGTCGCGACCAAACATCAGCGCTACCGTCAATCCAGCTAACAGCAGCAACAAACCGGCGCTGATCCATAATCCCAAACGCTGTCGTTCAACAGGAACATTGTCGCCAAAATCCATCGACGGCGCGGTGGCACTGTGCAAACGAGGCAGTAGCCATAATAGCAGCGGCGCGCCAATCAGCGCTGTCGCCGCACCGGTTGGGATTTCCCGCCAAACTTGCGCCAACCAGACAATGCCTTGGTCAGTCACCCACAGCAGCAATGCACCCAATAGCGGCGCCAATATCAGGCGTTGTGATAATCGCCGTGCGCCCAGAATTTTTGCCAGCAGAGGAGCAAATAAGCCGATAAATCCAATCACACCCACCGCATTAACCAACATTGCGCTGAATAGGATTGCCAGCCCCAGTGCGCTCAGGCGTGCCAGAGATAGCCCTAACCCCAAATTACGGGCAACGCCATCATCCAACCCGAGCAGAGTTAATGGGCGGATCAGTAATGCCGCTAAGAGCGCGGTAATCAGCAAACGTGGCAGGAGAAACTGCACCGTGCTCCAGTCCTGCTGATTTAAGGCCCCACTGCTCCACAAGAACAGCCCTTGTAGCTGATCATAATTAAACAGCGCCAGTAAGTTACTGACTGCGCTACAGTAAAGGCCGAGAACCAGCCCTGCCAGAATCAGGGTGACAGGCGACATTCGTTTGCCCCATGCCACACCAAAGACCAGCATACCGATAGTGATACCACCGGCCATTGCTGCCAGTTGGCGGGTCAATTCACCGCCGGGCAGCATCCACAATGTGGCGATGGTCAGACCGAGCTGAGCACCTGCGGCCACCCCTAATGTCGCCGGTTCAGCCAGTGGATTGCGCAGAACTTGCTGGAATAACACGCCCACCAGCCCTAACCCGGCCCCAGTCAATAGCGCCACAGCTAAACGAGGCAACTGGCTGTAATGGAATAACATTTGATGCACGTCATCCGGGTCGGGCTGCCAGAGGGCTTCACCCCAAAGTGATGTCGGCAATAATTGGCTGAGGTTATGCAGTGTCAACGCGATGGCAATGAGCAGCAGCAAGCTCAGTAATCCCGCGGGCAGCAGCCAGCTTTTGCGCAGTTTTTTTGCCATCATGAGGCTTGACCCCACACCGATTCTAAAAGACGCACAAAACGCATGGCAGACAGCGTCGAGCCGTAGAACCACACTGGCGGCAATATGCGTAATTGGTTTTGGCGGACAAAGGAGATCGACTGCCACAATGGGGTGCGAGCAACTTGCTGCAAAATCTCGCTATTACCGTGGCTAAAGCAGATGGCTTGCCCCGGTTTTATCGTCGCCAAACGCTCAATACCGACCACCGTGCTGCCCCAGAGATTAGTCTCTCCCTGCCAGGCATTTTTAATGTTCAATCCGTTCAAAACATCCTGAAACAGGCTACCCTGACCAACCACCAATGCGTGGCGGGTGTCCAATAGGGAAAACATCAGTAATGATGCCTTGCCGTTATCAGTAAAGCGCTGACGGGCGGCCTGCATAAAGTGGGTAAAATCGGCGATATGCTGCTCAGCAGCGGCCTCCAATCCCAAACGCTCGCCCAGCGCACGCAATGAGTTCTTACCCACCGCCAGCGGCGAGCTGCCCTCTTCATTGAAGGCGAAACTCATGGAAGGGGCGATAGGCGCGAGCATCTCTGGTGAGGGACCAAAGCCTTGCGACATCAGGATCAGCGACGGTGCCATTTGCTGGAGCAACTCCAGATTAGGTTCAGTGCGCTGACCAACATCAATGACACTAGCGGGCAGTTTTGGCTCCTCAACCCATAGCCGGTAATTATGGGTGTCTGCCACGCCATAAGGCGTAACCCCTAATGCGAGCAGTAACTCAGTGGGCAGCCACTCCAGTGCGACAACACGCCGACTATCCGCTTTCGGCGGATTCACCGCCCATCCGGGTAATGAACACAGCAGTGGCGATAGGGCCAATGCGGTGAGTAACCTGCGCCGAGTGAGATCCGGGCCGGCTAAATGGAGCTGTTCCATCGGGAGATATGTTTTCATTAATAGACGAAACTTACCGGCGCGCCACCGGCCGGATGCGGCAATATTCCCATTGGGATACCGTAAATTTGTTCCAGTACCGCGCCCTGCATCAGGCTGTTAGCCGGGCCTTGCGCGATCATCTCCCCACCACGCAATGCCACTAAATGGTCACAGTAGCGGGCCGCCATATTAATATCGTGCAGTACCGCAATCACCGTCAGGCCACGTTCACGACTGAGGCGCTTAATCAGCCCCAGCACTTCAACCTGATGCGCAATATCCAGCGCCGAGGTTGGTTCATCGAGCAGTAGGCAGCGGCTGTTTTGGGCCACCATCATCGCTAACCAGGCACGTTGGCGCTCACCACCGGATAAGCTGTCGACTAACCGATTCGCCAGCGGTTTTAAGTCCACCAGCGTAATCGCCTCTTCCACTTGTTGGCGGTCTTCCTGACGAAAACGGCCTAATGCGCCGTGCCACGGATAGCGACCAATGGCGACTAATTCGCGCACCGTCATCCCCTCTGCTGCGGGTAATTGTTGCGGTAAATAGGCCACTTCACGGGCAAAGGTTTTGCTCTCCCACAGGGCCAATGGCACATCATTAAGCAACACTTCGCCACTCGATGGCGGTTGATGGCGACCCAGCATTTTTAGTAACGTCGATTTGCCGGAACCGTTATGACCAATAAGCCCGCAGACCCTCCCTTCGGGAAACGTCAATGACAGTGGCTGCAATAAGGTCCGACCCGGAACTGAAAAGCTCAGTTCGCGGAGTGTGAAGATGCTGGATTGGCTTGCCTGTTGGTCCAAGATAGTGCCCTGCTTTGCGCGATTATGTATCAAGCGAGAAGATGAATCTAAACGATAATAGTTATCAAAGTGAAATAATTATCAAAGCGGGTAGTTTATGCGTAACCCACGGCGGACTGCAAGCGCTAAGCCAGTCGATTTAGTTGGACGAAAGGCAAAAAAAAAAGACCCTTCTAAGGTGAAGCCGAAGGGTCTTGGTGAGCAGGGTTGCAGCTTACTGACCGAACATATCTTTGATCCAACCGGCGACACCGTCACCATCGGCTTTTGGCTGTTCAGTCGGCGCAGCGGCCTGACACAGCCCTTGCGGATCCTCGGTCCACACCGGAATCGAGCGCATACCGCCACCCTCACCGCAGACAAAGTTACCTGCCGAATCAATGTTCATCTGGCTAATCCCTTCCGGTGGCTGCAATACCAGCGGCAGCGGCGTTTGGTTCTCCAGATAGCGGCGATACAAGGTCAATGCGCCGTTGGCTCCGGTCAGTTTAGCTGGGCCGTTATTGTCGCGACCAACCCAGGCAATCGCCACTTCCTTGCCATCAATGCCGGCAAACCAGCTATCACGCAGGTCGTTGGTAGTACCGGTTTTAGCCGCCAGATTGTATTTAGAGAATTTCACTGACAGCGAGCGGGAGGTCCCACGGGCAACCCCTTGTTGCATCGCGTAAAGTGTCAGATAGGCGGCCTGTGCTGGCACCATACGCCCCGCCTGCGGGAAACTCTGATACAACACAGTGCCATCTTCGGCAATCACTGAGCGCACCGCTGATAACGGCGCTCTATTCCCGCCACTGGCGATAGTCTGGTACTCCTGCGCCACTTCAACTGGCGTCAAATCGATAGCCCCCAGCAACATAGCCGGAACCGGATTGATCACCGCTTTCGGGATACCCAGACGTTGCAACATGGCGGTGATTTGATCCAGCCCAACCGACATCCCCAGATTTACTGTGGGTACGTTCAGCGAGTTCGCCAGCGCATCAACCAACATCACCTGACCACGGAACTGGCGGTCATAGTTTTTCGGCTGCCACAATGAACCGTTGGGTAGCTTGATCGACAGCGGTTGATCTGCAAGCCAGGTATTGAGGCGGAATTTATCCGGCTCACTCAGGGCGGTCAGATAGGTCGGCGGCTTGGCGAGTGACCCCACCAGACGGCGGGCCTGCATCGCGCGGTTAAAACCAGCAAATTGCGGCTGTGCGCCACCCACCATGGCGCGAACTTCACCACTGAAGCGATCAACAATCACCATCGCCGCTTCCAAATCATCCAAATGACGCGCTGCCTTCAGGGCCGGAATGCCCTCTTCGATGGCTTTTTCTGCCGCATCCTGTGAAACCGGGTCTAGCGTGGTGAAAATCTTCACGCCGGAGAGATCGTTAATCTTGTCACCCAGTTTTTGTTGCAGCTCCTGGCGCACCATCTGCATAAAAGCAGGCTGAGGGGTGATAACCCCGCCTTTCGGCTGGACCCCCAATGGGCGAGCGCTGAGCATGGTGTAAAGCTCCGCATCGATCACCCCCTGATTCTGCAACAAGCGCAGCACCAGATTGCGGCGTTCAAGCGCCAGTGTCGGGTTGCGCCACGGGTTATACAGCGAGGCCCCCTTTACCATCCCCACCAGCATCGCTTGCTGATCGAGGCTCAGTTCATTCACCGGACGCCCGAAGTAATAAAGGCTCGCCAGCGGGAAGCCGCGGATCTGATCACTGCCACTCTGGCCGAGATAAACTTCGTTCAGATAGAGTTCCAGAATCCGGTCTTTGCTGTAGCGGTAATCCACCAACAGCGCCATATAGGCTTCGTTGGCTTTACGCCACAATGAGCGCTCGTTGGTCAGAAACAGGTTTTTGACCAACTGCTGCGTCAGCGTACTGCCGCCCTGCACGGCCTTTCCGGCGGTCAGGTTAGCCAACATGGCGCGGCCAATGGAGTAAGGGCTGATGCCGTCATGCTCATAGAAATGGCGATCTTCTGTTGCCAGTAAAGTATCCACCAGCAAATCAGGGAAACCAGCACGTGGCACAAACAGGCGCTGCTCACCATTCGGCGATTGCAGCATGGTGATCAACTTAGGATCGAGGCGCAAGAAGCCGAAATCACGCTGACTATCCAGGTTTTGGATCTGCGCCAAACGATCGTCTTTAAACACTAAGCGCGCACGAATTTGGCCCTCTTTCGCATCGGGGAAATCAAACGGACGGCGCAAAATATCAATGCTGTCGCCCTGCACGGTGAACTCGCCCGGTCGGGTCATGCGGGTGACTTGACGGTATTGCATCCCCTCGAGCAAATCGACCATCTCTTTTTTGCTGTAGGACATGCCCGGTTCGAGGTTAACCATGCGGCCATACACGGCAGCGGGCAGTTGCCACACTTTGCCATCAATACGGCTGCGGATTTGCGAATCAAGGTAGACCCCGTAAATGGCTAACACCACCGCGCCGACCAGGAACAGTTTGATAAATAAGCCAAGCCAGCGGCGTTTTTTGCGGGGTGGACGTGATGCTACCTTTCTTGGCATCGGTTCTTCCTCGTCATAGTCATCATCATCGTGATCTTCATCATCTAAATAGTCATCTTCTTCGTATTCATCTTCATCACGCCGCCGGCGCAGTGGCCGTTTCGGTGCAGCTTTGGGTAGGGCTTTCTTGCCCTTGCGCCCGATTGGCTCGCGATCATCCCCAGACATGTCTTTTTCTCCACGCGCATTGGCGATTATTGCGGCTTAATCTGTTCCCCTATTCCGCTAATAGAAAGGGGAAACATCTGAAATTATTGGCTCTTAGCCATGGAACATTATCTATCCTGATACTTCTTGGTTCTGCGGGTCGGGCGAGTATTGGCGGGATCATCCGGCCAAACATGCTTGGGATAGCGCCCTTTCATCTCTTTTTGTACTTCAGGATACGCGCCCTGCCAGAAAGTGGCCAAATCACCGGTAATCTGTAATGGTCGATGGGCCGGAGAGAGCAGTTCAAGCACCACTGCCACCCGCCCACTGGCGAGCATTGGGCTGTGTTGCTCACCAAAAACTTCCTGCAAACGCACCGCCAGCACCGGAGGCCGGTCGACATAATAGCGGATTGGCAGGCGGCTGCCAGTGGGCACAGTGTAATGAGTTGGTAGCTCAGTATCCAGTCGTTGACGTAGCTGCCAGTTCAACAAGCGGGTTAATGCCTCCGCGATATTCACTTGCCGCAGCCTACGGAGATCGCGCACGCCGGATAACGACGGCTGTAACCATAACTCAAGTTTATCCAATAAAGCGTCGTCATCGACAGCAGGCCACTGCTCTTGCGGTAACCAGCGGCTGGCACATTGCAATCGCGTGCGGAGCTGTTCAGCATTTTCATCCCAATTCAGCACTGATAGCCCCTGCTCGCGCACCCAGTTCAGGAGTGCCGATTGCAGTGCCTCATCACTCGGTTTCGCCAATGGCTGCGCTCGTAGGATCAGTCGCCCGATTTGCCAGCGCCGCCAGGCCCGCAGTGTGCCTTTGGCTTCATCCCACTCCACGACCGTCCGCTCTTCCACCAGCCGTGGCAGCTGCTTCGCCAGTTTTTCGATATCAATGGGCAATGCCAGTAAAATGCGCGCATCCGGACCGCTGTTGCTTTGTAGCAAGCTGGCAGCCACCAGCCAAGGCGAACGTGACAGCGCTTCGTCTTGCGCCATTGCAGCGCCCATACCATTCGCCAGCAGGTAGCGACCATCTTGCCCGCGCTGTTGCGCAATGCGATCGGGGTAAGCCAGCGCCAATAGTGAGTCGGCGATATCACTGTCAACAGCACCCACGCACCCGTTGATTCTTTGTGTCAGTTGCCTTGCTCGCCGCTGCCAGTGGGGCTGCGGGCGACTAAGCCAGTGATGCAGATCAATCTGACCGCTGCGGGGCGGCTCTTCCAAAATCGCCGCCATCAGTGCTGCGGTTGCCAGCGCATCAGGGCTGTGCTCGGCGGCCAAACAGAGCATTGCGGCCAGACGCGGCTCGCAGCCCAGGCTGGCCATGGCGCGCCCGGTGCTCGTCAGGGGGCCGGAGACATCGATAGCCCCTAGCCGCCGCAATAACTCGCACGCGGCAGCCAATGCCGCCGATGGTGGTTGATCAAGCCAAGTCAGCTGCGCCGCGTCCTGACATCCCCAGTTCAGCAGCTCTAGCCACAAGCTACATAAATCACTGTTCAGGATCTCCGGTTCGCTGTATTCCGCCGCTCGTTCGGCCTGCTCTTTGGCAAACAGGTGCCAGCAGATCCCCGCCTCCAGCCGCCCGGCACGGCCCGCCCGCTGAACCATCGAGGCCTGACTGATGCGCTGAGTCACCAGTCGTGTCAGACCGTTTTTGACATCAAAGCGCGCTACCCGTTCCAATCCGCTATCGACCACCAGCCGGATGCCCTCGATGGTCAGGCTGGTTTCAGCAATATTGGTTGCCAGCACCACTTTTCGCCGCCCGGCAGGCGCGGGTTGAATCGCTCTTTGCTGCTCATTCAGCGGCAGCGCGCCATACAGCGGGCAGAGATCCGTGTCACTGGCGACCTCGCCATGCAAGCGCTCCAGCACCCGATGAATTTCACCAACACCAGGTAAAAACAGCAACAAAGAGCCAGATTGCTCATTCAGCAAGCGCTTCACCCGATTGGTGACGCCATCCTCCAGCCGCTCATGGCTCGACAACGGCTGGTAGCTGCGCTCGACAGGGAAGCTGCGACCCGCAGAAACAATGGCGGGCGCGGCGGGCAGCAGCGCACAAAGGCGCTGGTTATCCAGCGTCGCGGACATAATCAGCAGCTTCAAATCATCACGTAGCCCCTGCTGCACATCCAGCAACAGCGCCAGCGCCAAATCAGCCTGCAAGCTACGCTCATGGAACTCATCGAGGATCACCAGGGAGACACCGGTTAGCTCGGCGTCTTGTTGCAACATGCGCGTCAGGATGCCCTCGGTCACCACTTCCAGACGGGTATGCGGCCCGCTTTTGCTTTCGGCCCGCATCCGATAGCCCACGGTCTGCCCCGGTTCTTCACCCAGTTGCTGCGCCAGACGGTAGGCCACATTTTTTGCCGCCAGCCGTCGGGGTTCCAGCATGATAATGCGGCCCGACAGTCCGGCATGTTTCAGGATTTGTAGCGGTAACCACGTCGATTTCCCCGCTCCGGTGGGGGCATGGAGCAGGACTTGCGGTGAGCTTTGCAACGCGGACAATATCTCGCTGAGCACTTCACCTACCGGCAAAACGGCCCTCGCAGCATCACTTTCTCTCTGACTCACCACCACATTCTTCCCCATGCTCTCTACTTTCATCGTCAGCCATTGTAACATCATGGCCGTATAGCGTATTTAGCCGAGTGATTATGCCAACCTGATGATTAATACCGTAGATAAAACGATTGTTGATAAAACACGCGAGAATAAGCGCTTGTTCTTTGCGCTGGCGCTGCCTAATGCCCTTCAGCAAAACATTGTGCGGTGGCGAGCGGATAACTTCTCACCAGAGGCCGGCCGCCCCATTGCAGCCGCTAACCTCCACCTGACACTGGCGTTCCTCGGTGAGGTCAGTGCCGCCAAAGCGCAAATATTACAGCAACAAGCGGGTCGCATCAGTCAGTCAGGTTTTAACGTAGCATTAGATGATATCGGCCACTGGCCGGGTTCCGGTGTGATATGGCTCAGCTGCAAAAATCCGCCCCGTGGCCTATTGCAGTTGGCGCAATTACTGCGTTCACAGGCCGCACGCAGTGGGTGTTACCAAACGCCGCTCCCCTTTCATCCCCATGTCACCTTGCTGCGTGGCGCGGTACGTCCGGTCGCACTGCCGGCTAAAACCCATAATGAAAGCTTCCGAGTGAACCATTTTTCATTGTACGAATCCGTTTTCGCACGCGGACGTACCCGTTATAACATGGTACAAAGCTGGCCGTTGTTGGGCAGTGAACGGAGATCTGATGCCGATTAATCCCCTGCTGTTATTCACCCCACAGTTACAACCGGCCACACTTATCCAGCGGTATAAGCGCTTTTTAGCTGATATTGTGACGCCCGCCGGAGAATCATTAACCATTCATTGCGCTAATACGGGAGCAATGACCGGTTGTGCCACGCCAGGGGATACGGTTTGGTATTCAACCTCGGATAATCCAAAACGTAAGTATCCCCACAGCTGGGAGCTGACACATACTCAAAGTGGTGATTGGATCTGCGTAAATACGATGCGTGCCAATGAGTTAGTCAGTGTCGCGATAGATAATAATCAGATTGTTGAATTATCTGGTTACACTTCTGTCAAACGAGAAGTTAAGTATGGGGATGAGAGCAGCCGTATAGACTTGTTATTGCAGGCAGAAAATAGGTCTAACTGCTATATTGAAGTCAAGTCGGTCACCTTATTACAGCAACAGTGTGGGTATTTCCCGGATGCTGTTACCCTGCGGGGTCAAAAGCATCTCAGGGAGCTACAAAGCATGGTTGCCGAGGGTCATCGGGCGGTACTTTTTTTTGCCGTATTGCATACGGGTATCAGACAAGTCGCTGCAGCCCGACACATTGACAGTCGCTATGCAGAATTGCTGGCCCAGGCTCAGCAAGCAGGAGTGGAAGTTATTTGCTACGGTTTCCAACTATCGCCTGACGGTATCGTGCTGGATGTGCGTTTACCGTTATTACTGGACGAAACGCTGTAACCAAAAACGCTTAATAAAGAAGCAACTATTGGATATTGCGGTGCGCCAAATACGCCTTCCTTCACACCATTGTCAAGCAGGCGACAGGAATAATTGCCAACCTACCTCCCTTCTGTTATTTATAGCGGCCTGATTTTTCCCCGTCTTGGGGATTTCGATAGTGCGTATGAATGTAGGAGAAGCATCATGCAAGAAGGGCAAAAACGTAAAACCTCGTCCTTGAGCATTCTCGCCATCGCTGGGGTAGAGCCGTACCAAGAGAAGCCCGGCGAAGAGTATATGAATGCCGCCCAGTTGTTGCACTTCAAGCTGATACTTGAAGCATGGCGTAACCAACTCAGGGATGAAGTAGATCGTACTGTATCGCACATGCAAGACGAAGCTGCCAACTTCCCAGACCCGGTGGACCGTGCCGCGCAGGAAGAGGAGTTTAGTCTTGAGCTTCGTAACCGCGACCGTGAGCGTAAATTGATTAAAAAGATCGAGAAAACGCTGAAGAAAGTCGAGGATGACGATTTCGGTTTCTGCGAGTCTTGTGGCGTAGAGATCGGCATTCGCCGTCTGGAAGCACGGCCAACTGCAGATTTGTGCATTGACTGTAAAACCCTGGCCGAAATCCGCGAAAAGCAGATGGCAGGCTAACACAGCAATAACCTGTAACACGGTGCCAGAGTCACCTCCGGCACCGTATTTATCAGGCTGGACTCCCTTTCCCTTTTTATGCCCGAAGATACCCACACTCAGCCGTCTGATTCTCAGCAATCCGATCATAAGCAGAATCAGTATGTTGGCCGTTTTGCGCCCTCTCCATCCGGCGACTTACATTTCGGTTCGCTCATTGCCGCACTCGGCAGTTACCTGCAAGCCCGCGCTCAAGGTGGGAGCTGGCTGGTTCGCATTGAAGATATTGATCCCCCCCGTGAAATCCCTGGTGCTGCCGCGCGTATTTTGGCCACATTGGACCATTATGGTCTCCATTGGGACGGCCCCGTCATCTACCAATCACAGCGCCATGAAGCCTACCGCGCCACCTTAGACTGGTTAGAGCAACAAGGGCTGAGCTACTACTGCACCTGTAGCCGCAGCAGAATTCAACAAATCGGCGGCTTCTATGACGGCTATTGCCGTGAGCGACATTTGCCAGCCAAAGGCGCGGCCATCCGTTTGCGACAGACTCAGCCGGTTTATGCCTTTTATGATAAATTACTCGGTGAGTTGCATGCTGAGCCAGCGCTGGCGGAAGAAGATTTTATTATTCGCCGCCGAGATGGCCTGTTCGCCTATAATCTGGCTGTGGTGGTTGATGATGCGTTTCAGGGGGTAACCGAAGTGGTGCGCGGGTCAGATTTGATTGAACCAACCGTGCGCCAGATAGCTCTCTACCAGCAGTTACAGCAACCGGTTCCCGGCTATTTGCATCTGCCACTGGCGCTGAATCATGAGGGTAATAAGTTATCCAAACAAAACCATGCACCACCACTGCCGGACGGTGATCCACGCCCAGTTTTGGTCGCTGCACTGAAGTTTTTATGTCAGCCGCTGCCAGAATGCTGGCAAGATCTTGATTTACCGTTATTATTACGTTTTGCAGTCGAAAACTGGACGTTGGCAGCCATTCCTGCTTCAGGGGCCAACAACGCCGCTTCAGGAGGCGATAACTGCCACTGAAAACACAACGGCATTCTCAAAGGAAGCACGGTGAGCTATGATTAGCCGCTGTTTTTCTGTAGTTCTGTTTTTTATTAGCCACTATCGAGGTGTACCATTTTTACCCGAGTAGCCAATTTCTGCCGTAAGGTACTGATTCGCGATGATAAATCAGCTCGCGATAGCAAAGCTGTCCGTGACGATACGGCCCGTGATAGCAGTACCCGTAAAGATAAAGTGCCCGGTGAAGATAACGTGGCCCGCAAAGAGAAAAGGCCTGCCAGAACAAATACTGGCCGCAAGAATCATGCGGTGCCTGCTTCGGAACAGAGTCCGATGACGATTATTCCGCGAGATCAGCACAACATTTCCCGTAGGGAGATCAGCGATAATGCGCTGAAGGTGCTCTATCGCCTGAATAAATCAGGCTATGAAGCCTATTTGGTTGGCGGCGGTGTTCGCGACTTACTGCTGGGCAAAAAACCAAAAGATTTTGATATCACCACTAGCGCAACCCCTGAGCAAGTGCGGAAATTATTCCGTAACTGCCGTCTGGTGGGTCGCCGTTTCCGTCTGGCCCATGTGATGTTTGGCCCGGAAATCATTGAAGTCGCCACGTTCCGTGGTCACCACGAACAACAGCAAACGGAAGATAGCGACAAAAACTCTTCCCAGCAGGCGCAGAATGGTATGCTGCTGCGTGACAACATTTTCGGCACTATCGAAGATGACGCCCAACGCCGCGATTTCACTATCAACAGCCTCTACTACGGCATTTCAGATTTTGCGCTACGTGATTACACCGGCGGCTTACGTGATCTGAAAGAGGGCATTATCCGTCTGATTGGTGATCCTGAAACCCGCTACCGTGAAGACCCGGTGCGGATGCTGCGCGCAGTGCGTTTTGCCGCCAAGCTGGATATGACTATTTGCCCGGAAACCGCAGAGCCGATCCCGCGTCTGGCGTCATTACTGCGCGAGATCCCCCCGGCCCGTCTGTTTGAAGAGTCGCTCAAACTGCTGCAATCGGGTTATGGCTATAAAACCTATTTAAAACTGTGTGAATACCAGCTGTTCCAGCCACTATTCCCGCTGATTGCCCGTAACTTTACTGAACAGCATGACTCGCCGATGGAGCGCATTCTGGTTCAGGTGCTGAAAAATACTGATCATCGTCTACATAATGACCAACGGGTCAACCCCGCGTTCTTATTTGCAGCTATGCTTTGGTATCCGCTGATCGAACATGCGCAAAAACTGACGCAAGAGAGCGGGCTGGCCTATTACGATGCTTTCGCGCTGGCGATGAACGACGTGTTGGATGAAGAGTGCCGTTCACTGGCGATTCCAAAGCGCATTACCTCGCTGGTACGGGATATCTGGCTGCTGCAATTGCGCCTGTCGCGCCGTCAAGGCAAACGTGCGCACAAGTTGATGGAGCATCCGAAATTCCGCGCCGCTTACGATCTGCTGGCGCTACGCGCGGAAGTGGAAAACAACCATGAGTTGCAGCGTTTGACTCAGTGGTGGAGTGAATTCCAGGAGGCGACGCCGCTACAGCAGAAAAATATGCTGAATACGCTAGGGGCTGATCCAGCACCGCGCCGCTCTCGTCCTCGCCGCCCACGCAAGCCGTTACCACGCAAAGAAGGGGCATAATTCGCACCATGATCCGGGTCTATATCGCGCTGGGAAGTAATCAGGCCACGCCACTGCAACAGGTTAAAACCGCACTGGAAGCGCTGGAGCATCTGCCGCGCACCCGGTTAGTGGCCTGTTCACCTTTTTATCGCACCAAGCCCTTAGGCCCACAGGATCAACCGAATTTCCTCAATGCCGTGGTGGCACTGGATACCTCGCTGCCAGCGGAACAACTGCTGGATCACACCCAAGCCATTGAGCGCAATCAGGGGCGGGTGAGAAAAGAGCAGCGCTGGGGGCCACGGACTCTGGATCTGGATATTATGCTGTATGGCGATCAAGTGATAAAAACTGATCGCCTGACGGTGCCGCACTATGGGCTGAAAGAGCGTGAATTTATGCTCTACCCGCTGGCTGATATCGCGCCTGACCTGATTTTCCCCGATGGCGAAACCTTATCAGCGCGCCTGACCTTGGTGGATAAAAATGGTCTGGTCCCTTGGTGACCTGCGCTAAACCGTGATAATCGGCCACAAGTCATATTCCTATCTGATATCTCCTTTCCATTTTAACCCACTATTTCAGGAGAAAGCGCGATGAAAGCCACCACCATAAGCCAGTTACGCCAATGGAAACAGGATAAGCGTAAGTTCGCCACACTGACTGCCTATGATGCCAGTTTTGCCCAGTTATTCGCCGAGCAAGGTATTGAAGTGCTGCTGGTGGGTGATTCGCTTGGCATGACGTTACAAGGGTTTGATTCAACTCTGCCAGTCACCATCGCGGATATGGCCTACCATACCCGTGCTGTGCGCCGTGGTGCGCCTCATTGCCTGTTATTGGCTGATATGCCGTTTATGAGTTATGCCACGCCGGAGCAAACGTTCACTAACGCCGCAGAGCTGATGCGCGCTGGGGCCAACATGGTCAAACTGGAGGGTGGTAGCTGGTTGTGCGATACCGTTCGCATGTTGGCAGAGCGCGCAGTTCCAGTGTGTGGGCACTTGGGGCTAACGCCGCAATCAGTCAATATTTTTGGTGGCTACAAAGTACAGGGCCGAGAAGAAGTCGCGGCAAATCAGCTAATTAAAGATGCATTGGCCCTTGAAAATGCTGGTGCGCAATTATTGGTATTGGAGTGTGTGCCAGTAGAGTTGGCGCAGCGAGTGACCGAGGAGTTGACTATTCCGGTGATTGGTATTGGCGCGGGAAATGTCACCGACGGCCAGATTCTGGTTATGCATGATGCATTAGGCATTACTGGCGGCCATACCCCAAAATTCAGCAAAAACTTCTTAGCACAAAGCACAGGCGATATTCGCGCCGCCATTACGCTGTATATTCAAGAAGTTGAAACTGGCCTCTACCCTGCTGAAGAGCACACATTCCAATAAACTTTTACTGCTTAAATATTGCTATTACACCCTATTTATACCCTATAGATTTCGAGATGCAGGAAGGCGGCAAGCAAGAGAATCCCGATGAGCTTACATTAGTAAGTGATTTGGGTGAACGAGTGCAGACAACACACCTGCAACTTGAAAGATGACGGGTATACCGGAGGAAATAATGCTGATAATCGAAACCCTACCACTGCTGCGCCAACAAATCCGCCGCTGGCGTCAAGAGGGCAAGCGCGTGGCACTCGTACCCACCATGGGCAACCTGCACCAAGGGCATATGACCTTGGTGGAAGATGCCAAAACCCGCGCTGATGTGGTGGTAGTGACTATTTTTGTCAATCCACTGCAATTTGAGCGCCCAGATGATTTGGCCCACTATCCGCGCACGTTGCAGGAAGATTGCGAGAAGTTGACCCGCCACGGTGTTGATTTGGTATTCGCCCCCGCAGCCGATGATATTTATCCCGCAGGGCTGGAAAGCCAGACCTACGTTGAGGTGCCGGCGCTGTCGACCATTTTGGAAGGGGCCAGCCGCCCCGGCCATTTCCGTGGTGTATCAACCATCGTGAGCAAATTGTTCAATTTGGTACAGCCAGATGTGGCCTGTTTTGGCGAAAAAGATTATCAGCAGTTAGCGCTGATCCGCAAAATGGTGGCGGATATGGGCTATGACATCAATATTGTTGGCGTCCCGATTGTCCGCGCTAAAGATGGCCTGGCGCTGAGCTCCCGCAATGGGTATCTGACGGCTGAAGAGCGCAAAATTGCGCCGCAACTCAATAAGATAATGCAGGCGCTGGCCAAGAAGTTGAGCGCAGGTGAACGGCAGATTGATGATTTGCTGTTTGACGCCGCGGAGCAGTTACGCAGCGCCGGTTTTACGCCGGATGAGCTATTTATCCGCGATGCCAACACCTTACAACCACTGACCGTAGAGAGCAAACACGCGGTAATTCTGATAGCAGCCTGGCTAGGCAAAGCACGGCTGATCGATAATCAGCAGGTTGATTTACGCGATTAACTATATGTGGTGAATATTTGTTAGTGCGGTGAGGATTGGTTAGCGCGGTAAATATTGGTAGAGCGCTGATTTCACCGCATCGTCATAGACAAGTGATATAAAATCAGCAAAACTGAGCGCTTCTCTCGGGATCAGTTGATGATGGAATCTGGTACCAGGCTTAATCGGGATCAAAGGTAAGAGTTATGATACGTACTATGTTGCAAGGCAAACTGCATCGGGTCAAAGTCACTCAAGCTGATTTGCACTATGAAGGTTCCTGCGCTATTGATCAGGATTTTCTGGAAGCCGCAGGTATTCTGGAATATGAAGCCATTGATATTTATAACGTTGATAATGGTCAGCGTTTCTCTACTTATGCGATCGCCGCCGAGCGCGGTTCACGGATTATCTCCGTGAATGGTGCTGCTGCGCGCTGCGCCTGTGTCGGTGATAAACTGATTATCTGCTCTTATGTGCAGATGTCTGATGCTAATGCCCGCCTGCACCACCCGAAAGTGGCCTATTTTGAAGGTGAGAATCAGTTGCAGCGCAAAGCTAAGGCCGTGCCGGTTCAGGTTGCCTAAACCCCCTTCGCTCACCAGCCGAATGACTGACTTTATAAGATAAAAAATGGCGCCTCGTTAGAGCGCCATTTTTCATATCACCATCATACTAACAAGCCGCTAATCAGACTCCATCACCGCAGGGGCAGGGGCAACCTGACCGGGTTCATTGGCAATGCGCTCTGCCATGGTCGGGATTGAATCAGTGCGCAAAATATAGAGCCGCTTTAGGGTAAATGGATTATCGCCCGGTTTTACCTTGCCCTGCATGGTGGTGACCGCTAAATGGAAACCTGCATTTTTTGCCGCATCAATGGCGGTTTGGTTAAACCCGCCAAAGGGATAGGACAGAAAAATCACATGCGGATTAAACTGAGATAGCGCCCGGCGT
Source organism: Yersinia sp. Marseille-Q3913 (assembly GCF_963892745.1). Classification (NCBI taxonomy): domain Bacteria; kingdom Pseudomonadati; phylum Pseudomonadota; class Gammaproteobacteria; order Enterobacterales; family Yersiniaceae; genus Yersinia; species Yersinia sp. Marseille-Q3913. Next base: position 35,228 of record NZ_CAWQAF010000023.1, read on the forward strand.
GAGTGTTCAAAATCAAAAACAATATTGTGATAAGAACGGCTCAATAAAATAGGGTTACGCTTATTATCAGTCCGATGTAAAAAATGCGTATGAGACTGAATATCAAATACATCCTGAATCTCTTTTAGTTCAGCAATACTCATAAACTGTAATGAGTCAGGATTCCATTTCTGTGGGTGGCGTTTAATGCGCGATGAAATAATAAACGCCGTGGCACGGAAACCATTCTCTTTCAAAATCGGATAAGCGTAGCGATGAACTGATTTAAGGCCATCGTCAAACGTCAGCACCACGACTTTTGCAGGTAGGTTAATCTTGTTATTAATATAACCTTCAAGCTGATAGAGCGAAATGGTGTCGTAACCGGTCTGCTTGAGATAGGTCATCTGGTTGCTGAAAGCGGCATCAGAGGTGGTGGTTGAGGTATTCAGAAAACGCTTATTTTCTTCATTTTTCAACATGTGGTGATAGGTCAGAATCGGAATGCCGTTATCTATTTCAGCATCGACACTGCTGACATATCCCAAGCGATCGCCAATATTGACCTGATACCAGGTATTACCTAAACGATCTTTCAGCTTACCCACAATCGGGTAGCGCAGGTTATCTACCAGGGTCGCAAATTGCTCACTGTCGACATTTGCCGCGAGATAAACCGCCGTTTCCCGCTTGAACAGAATATTTTGATTCGGCAGCGGTTTATTCAAATCACCCAGAATATCGTTGGTTTTTCGTGCCTTATTGATATCGCGCAAATCGTCTTTATCAATAAAGCCAATGCCGTTACCAAATTTAAATTCATAGTACTCTGCCGCCGCCGGCGAAACCTGAATAAGTTGGTCTTCTTTTATCTCACCGACGGGAATGACACGCTCGCCGACCAGCGAATATATTTCGCTATCACGCTGCGCAACCATATATTTAGGTACAAGTGCCGATTCATCAGGCAAGAGATCTGCATGGGTTGCCGGTATCATTACCGACATGACAACACCGAGTAGCATCCCAATAGCTATTCTGTTTTTATGCCACATTATCGTTCTACTTATGCGCATTCGGCGCTGAATTGAAAAGGGGAAAATCTGGTGCGCCAGCATAGCACGAGACACTTAGAGTTGAGAAAGGCGATATTAGACGGGGACATTATTTATTACGATTAAATTCCAGCATTAACAACAATTAACTCACTATTTATTCACGAGCCACACCTAAACGATTTGGCGTGGCAGCAAGTGAAAGTAACCAACACCGCTGCAACGCCAAGGCCGAAGGGGGATTAGGTACGCAGGCCGCGACCACGCTCAATCAAATACCAGGCCCAAGCATAAAATATCGCAATAAACACCACCAGCACACCAATGGTAAACACCAACGGCACATCGGTAATGCCGAGGAAGCCATAACGGAAACCACTGATCATATAGACGATAGGGTTAAGCTTCGATACCGCCAGCCAGAAAGGCGGCAAGAGGGATAGCGAGTAAAATACCCCCCCCAGATAGGTCAATGGCGTCAGCACAAAAGTGGGCACTAAACTGATATCGTCGAATGTTTTGGCAAATACCGCATTCAATAACCCACCGAGAGAAAAGACTATCGCCGTCAGCATTAATGTCAGCGCAATCATTGACCAGGAGTGGACATGCAGTGGCACAAAGAACAGTGAGATTATCGTGACCAGAATACCGACACAGATCCCACGCGCCACCCCGCCACCGACATAACCGATAATCACGATATGGGTTGGCACCGGTGCCACTAGCAGCTCTTCAATACTACGCTGGAATTTTGCGCCAAAGAAGGAGGCGGCCACGTTGGCATAGGAGTTGGTGATCACCGCCATCATAATCAGGCCGGGCACGATAAACTGCATATAATCAAAACCGCCCATATCACCAATTCGGGAACCAATCAGGTTGCCAAAAATAACGAAATAGAGCGACATGGTAATCACCGGTGGCACCAATGTTTGGATCCAGATACGGGCAAAACGCGTGATCTCTTTGATCCAAATACTCTGTAATGCTACCCAATACAGGCGGGTCATGCTTTCTCTCCCCCATTGCCATTAACCAAGGTGACAAATAGCTCTTCCAGACGGTTAGCCTTGTTGCGCATACTTTGTACCTGAATTCCCTGTGCGTTTAGTTGGCTGAATAGACCATTCAGCCCCTGCTCACGCTTAACATCGACTTCCAACGTTGAGGTATCCGTCAGACGATAACTATAACCTTCCAGCTTAGGCAGCGGGCTTTTAATCGCCAGATCAAAAATAAAGGTTTCGGATTCAAGTTTACCAAGCAACTGTTTCATCGTGGTATTTTCCACCAGCTCGCCATTCTGGATAATGCCGATATTGCGGCATAGCATCTCAGCTTCTTCCAGATAGTGCGTGGTCAGAATGATGGTCGTGCCCTGTGCATTCAGCTCTTTCAGGAAGCCCCACATAGAGCGGCGTAGCTCAATATCCACCCCAGCGGTAGGCTCATCAAGGATCAGCAATTTAGGTTCGTGCATCAAGGCGCGAGCAATCATTAAACGGCGCTTCATCCCACCCGACAGACGAATAGCACGCTCATTACGTTTACCCCACAGATCCAACTGGCTAAGATATTTTTCAGCACGTTGCAGGGCTTCGCGCCGTGTCACACCGTAATATCCCGCTTGGGTTACCACAATCTGCAATACCGTTTCGAACGGATTGAAGTTAAATTCCTGCGGCACTAACCCGAGCTGACGTTTGGCATTCACGATATCTTGATCGATGTCGTAGCCAAAGACCGTCACCTTGCCCGATGTTTTGTTCACCAATGAACTGATAATGCCGATGGTGGTGGATTTACCTGCACCATTAGGCCCAAGAAGAGCATAAAAATCGCCTGCCTCTACGCGCAGATCAATGCCACGCAGTGCCTGAACGCCACCTGCATAGGTTTTGGTCAGTTGCGTTATTTCCAGTGCATATGTCATAAGTAAAAAAGAGCCTTATTCAATGGGTATCTCGGCGTCGCAGCACATAATGGCTTGCTTAACCCACCTTCGTCGAGGCGGGTCACAGCTGGCAGAAGGGAACCAAACAGACACCGGGAAGATGTTACGCAGACAAAATTGCGCAATCACAGGAACCACAGTTCCGATTTCAAAATCCTAATCCTTGCCGTATATTATCCTATCGCAATCCGTTCATTACAGGCTATTTACATTCATGAAAGAAATAGAAAAGCTCATCGCGAATAATCGGACATGGTCAAACACCATCAGTAAAGACAATCCTGATTTTTTTGAGCACCTGGCACAAGCCCAGAAACCCCGTTTCCTGTGGATTGGCTGTTCCGACAGTCGCGTCCCCGCCGAGCAGCTTACTGGCTTGAAATCCGGTGAGTTATTTGTTCACCGTAACGTTGCCAATCTGGTTATCCATACCGATTTGAACTGTCTGTCCGTGGTTCAATACGCCATCGATGTTCTGCAAGTAGAACATATCATTATTTGTGGTCACCTTGGCTGTGGTGGTGTTGAAGCCGCCATCAAAGGCGAGGAGATGGGGCTGATTGACAACTGGTTACTGCACATCCGCGACCTTTGGTATAAGCACAGCTCGCTGCTAGGTGAACTGCCGCAAGAAGAGCGCAGCAATGTGTTGTGCCAAATTAACGTAGTAGAGCAAGTGTACAACTTGGGTCATTCTACCATTGTTCGTTCGGCGTGGAAGCGCGGGCAAAAAGCCATGATCCACGGCTGGGTATATGGTATTGAAGATGGCTTGCTACGTGATTTAGAAGTGTCCGCCACCAGTCTGGGCAGCCTTGAAATGGTGTATCGTAAAGCCATGGCCGAGTTGTTACAGCAAAATAACAAAGAAGACTAATGAGTCTATGGGAGGGTACGTTCACACGCCCCTCTCCCATCAATAAATTCCGCTAAATCTGTCTAAAATCTAAAACGCGCCGTGGCCGATCACTCGTCCAACATCACGACTTTACCCACATACGGCAAATGCCGGTATCTTTGCGCATAATCGATACCATAACCCACCACAAACTCATCGGGGATGGTGAAACCGACCCACTCAACCGGAACTTGCACTTCGCGGCGCTGTGGTTTGTCCAACAAGGTGCAGATAGCCAATGATTTCGGGCCACGCAGTTGCAGGATCTCACGGACTTTACTCAACGTATTACCGGAGTCGATGATGTCTTCGACAATCAGCACATCTTTACCACGGATATCCTCATCCAGATCTTTCAGGATTTTTACATCGCGGGTCGTGCTCATGCCGTTGCCATAGCTAGAGGCGGTCATAAAATCGACTTCATGAGAAACATCTATGGCACGACATAAATCAGCCATAAACATAAATGAACCACGGAGTAACCCAACCAACACCATTTCACTGCCGCTATCGCGATAGTGTCCGGAGATTTGGCGGCCTAATTCGGCAATTCGGGTTTTGACTTCCTGTTCGGAAATCATGACTTCTACGATGTGTTTCATAAGTATTAACGTCGCTTTTTTACGTTGCGTGCCGGAAGAAAGCCGCTGAGTTTACCATAGCCCGAGTCAGGTTGCGACGGACTCCCCCGTTACAAACCTAACCCAGGATATCTCCGGCAATTGATTTAAGCGCTGACGGTAAAGCCCATCATCATGCCAGTGTCCTCATGTTCCAGCAGGTGGCAATGCGCCATATAAGGCGTGCTGGCAGGTGCCAGGTGATTGAAGCGCACTAAAATTTCACTACGCGCCCCTTCCACTCTGACGGTATCTTTCCAGCCACGGCGATGCTCTGCTGGCGGCTTGCCATTTTCGGTCAAAATACGGAACTGCGTACCATGGACATGGAATGGATGCAGCATCATGTCGCCTTCACCGGAAATCGTCCACTTCTCGAATTTGCCCTGTTTGGCATCAAACGCCGCTTCGCTCATTGAGAAGGCTTTGCCGTTAATCATATTGGCATGACTGAAATCAAATGCTGGGGCGGCTTTCATCGCGCCATGATCCATGCCTTTCATATTCCCGTGATCCATACCCGCCATGTTGCCATTATCCATCATAGTACCGTGATCCATGCTCATACCAGCCATTGCCTGCATACCATAACGGCTCATCAGCGCCTGCATCCCCAGCATATCCAGTTTAGGATCCATCATCAGTTGGAACCAACGCTCCTGTAAACCGGTAACATCAGCGAGCGCAGGCACCACAACCAGCGAGTCCGGCAGCACTTTGCTCCCAGCCGCCAGTGAGGGTTGAATGCGCAATAGCGGCAGCGGCTTATCAAAGGGCGCTAACGTCATACCCATCTGTTTCACCGGTAAGGTGACCAGATCCAGGGCTTTGCCATCCGAGGTGTCCACCAGCACTTCGAAACGCTCCCCCATTAGAATTGGCAACTCTTTTACCGCGACTGGCTCCGCCAGTAGCCCACCATCACTGCCAATAACATACATTGGGCGGCCATCGCTAAGCGCCAGATTCAGGGAGCGGGCGTTACAACCATTGAGTAGCCTTAATCGCACCCAACCGCGCGGGGTAATTTGTTGCGGATAATGTGCGCCATTGGTGAACATGCGGTCGCCAAACCAGCCAACAGCGGCGGTCATGACATCCAGCTGATAGTCAATCTGGCCATCTTTGCCCAGCAATTTATCCTGCAAAATAACCGGAATATCATCCACGCCCCACTGTTTCGGCAAGGGCAGTTTCTCACTCTCACTATCATCAATCAGTACCAAGCCGCCTAACCCCATCGCCACCTGATGGCCGGTTTTACCGTGGGTATGAGGGTGGAACCAGCAGGTAGCCGCCGGTTGTTCGACGGTAAATGCGACCTGACGTTTTGCACCGGGCTGAATCAGCGCCTGCGGGCCACCATCCATTTCACCGGGGATCTCCAGACCGTGCCAATGCACCGTCGTCGCTTCCGGCAGGGAATTGGCGACATTGATGGTGACCGGCTTGCCCCGTGACAAACGAATGGCTGGCCCCAACAAATTGCCATTGTAGCCCCAGGTTTGAGTAGCAGCAGAGGGCAACCAAGCCATAGTGCCGGTCTGAATATTCAGATTAATATTGCCAGTGGCGTCCGGTTGGAGCAGCGGCGGAATAGGCAGGGGTGAAAAATCTGCGGCCAAGGCCGCGCGGCTCCATAACGGCAGTGAAGTGGCGGCTCCAAGAGCTGCCGTTAACTTGATAAAATCACGGCGATGCATGGTCGTCTCCATTCGTGATAGCCGATAACGACTGATGAAAAGTCAGCAGTTATCGCGGGTGAGTGCCTAAGTGGCACAAAACAGCATTATGCGCGAGCATAAACCCTCCCCTAACCGGAAGGTCAAGGCGCAATCAATCACTCTGTGAATCATCCCCAATGTAATATTGTTTACATTGGGGCATCACAGTGTGATAACGTCTGTTAACAATGAACAAGCCTGTTTCCGCTATGAAAAGAACAACGTTAGTTATGCTGCTGCTTACTCTGTGCGGATTCTCATCTGCCAGTTCTGCATTAAGTGAATCTGAAGCAGAAGATCTCGCGGATCTGACTGCGGTATTCGTCTATCTAAAAAATGATTGCGGGTACAACGAATTACCCAATAATGAAATCAAGCGGGCAATCGTCTATTTTGCCCAACAAAATCGCTGGGACCTGCGTAACTACAATAGTTTTAATATGAAAGCGTTAGGTGAAGATAGCTATCGAGACCTACGTGGTATTGCCATCCCCGTTCCAACCAAATGTAAGTCTCTGGCCCGTGACTCTTTAAGTTTATTGGCCTACGCTAACTAGCTACCTCACCTTTATCCTTTCAGTCTGGAATTCCGCCGTGCAACCTCAGGCAGAGTTGGCTATGATGTTGCCCCCCATTTTTCATGGCTGTTACTGCGAAGGAGAAGCCCCGAACATGTCACAGAAAGAACTATGGTATGAAACATTACATGCCAACTTCGGCCAGTACTTTTCAGTAGAGAATGTCCTGTACCGCGAAAAAACCGAGCATCAGGATCTGGTGATTTTTGAGAACCCCGTGCTGGGTCGGGTCATGGCCTTAGATGGCGTGGTGCAAACCACCGAGCGTGATGAATTTATCTATCACGAAATGATGACTCACGTCCCTATACTGGCCCACGGTCAGGCGAAGAGAGTGCTGATCATTGGTGGTGGCGACGGTGCAATGCTGCGCGAAGTCAGCCGCCATAAAAATATCGACCAAATTACCATGGTCGAAATTGACGCGGGTGTGGTGGAGTTCTGCCGCCAATACCTGCCAAATCACAGCGCTGGTGCCTATGATGATCCCCGCTTCACGTTGGTGATTGATGATGGCGTTAACTTCGTCAATCAAACCACTGAAAAATTCGATGTCATCATCTCTGACTGTACCGACCCCATCGGCCCAGGAGAAAGCCTGTTCACCTCTGCTTTCTACCAAGGGTGCGCCCGTAGCCTGAACGACGGTGGTATTTTTGTCGCGCAAAACGGCGTTTGCTTCCTGCAACAAGATGAAGCGGTCGACAGCCACAATAAGCTTAGCCACTATTTTAGCGATGTCAGTTTTTATCAGGCCGCCATTCCAACCTATTACGGTGGCATTATGACGTTCGCTTGGGCGACTCAAAATCCCTCGCTGCGTCAGTTAGATCAGGCCACACTGCAACAACGTTTTGCCGATGCGGGCCTAACTTGCCGTTACTATAACCCAGCCATTCATGTCGGCAGCTTCGCACTGCCACAATATCTGTTGAATGCCTTAACGGCCCGTGTTGATAATCCATAAGGAGCGGAACCAAATTGTCCAAGCTTAAACTACATGGCTTCAACAACCTGACGAAAAGCCTGAGTTTTTGTATTTACGATATTTGTTATGCCAAAACCGCAGACGACCGCGACGGCTATATCGCCTACATTGACGAACAGTACAACGCCAACCGCCTGACCGAGATCTTGAGCGAAACTTGCTCGATCATTGGTGCCAATATATTGAATATTGCGCGTCAGGATTACGATCCGCAGGGTGCCAGTGTCACCATTTTAGTCAGCGAAGAGCCGGTCGATCCTCGTGATGTCGATACCTCAGAGCACCCCGGCCCGCTGCCAAATGCGGTGGTTGCGCATTTGGACAAGAGTCATATCTGCGTCCATACCTACCCAGAAAGCCACCCTGAAGCGGGGCTATGCACTTTCCGTGCCGATATCGAAGTCTCTACCTGCGGGGTAATTTCACCGCTCAAAGCCCTGAATTACCTGATCCATCAGTTGGAATCCGACATCGTCACCATGGATTATCGGGTGCGCGGATTTACCCGTGACATCAACGGGGTTAAACACTTCATCGATCATAAAATCAACTCGATTCAGAACTTTATGTCAGACGATATGAAGTCGCTTTATCACATGATGGATGTGAATGTTTATCAGGAAAATATCTTCCATACCAAGATGATGCTGAAAGATTTCGATTTGAAACATTATCTGTTTAATGCCAAGCCCGAAGAGCTGAGTGCGGAAGAGCGAGAACGTATTACCCGCCTGTTATACAAAGAGATGCAGGAAATCTACTATGGCCGCAACATGCCAGAAGTGTAATAAGTTGCAGGTAATATCAGACTTTAAAATCCGGTTTTTAGCCGCATTGCCGATCAGTTAACTGATCGGCAAGATTACGTGATCGTTAGTTGGCCTGATGCTCGGATTTAGCCTGCCACTCCTGCGAGAATATGATGATATCAGTGCGATAACATCACCGGATAAGAGTTCTGTTCTCTAGCAAGAAGTACACATAATAAAAATCCCAGCACGCTGGCTGGGATCTATATTAGCGCAACCAAAATGGTGGATCATCAGGACCAAGAGCATCATATTGCTCAAGAGGACGGTTTTTGTCTTCTATAAACCAAGGCAATTCAGTAATCACTATTTTTACTGGTTGATATATTTTGAATATATCCAAAAATGATTCAGCAGACTCTTTAGCCTCATAAAAATGATGAAAATAGTCTACAAATACAAGATGTAATGTGGGTTGATTAAGATCTAGTTTAGTTAATTCAAAATCGACTCCCATCATTATCCAGTTAGCTGGATTACTTGGAATTTTACAAAATAAAGACTCAACAGTAGACATAAGATCCATGGCGGGAATAAGCTCGCTTTCTCTCAGATAACGACGATAAAGACGGTCTGTTAATAAGCTAAAATCATAATCAGTTTGAACATTCTTTCCGTAGAGAGCTATGCACTGAAAAAAAACAATCATATCAGCAGCAGGACCATGCTCATAAACTGTATGTCCACCATGAAAGCCTACATTCTTCATTTCGTTTTAAACCCTATATCTGTTGGACTGATGATCTTATTAGATTTCTGGACAATACCTTGAATGATCATGTTTTTTTGATTTTGCGTTACATTTTGTCCGCGAATATCAATAACAACTTCTTGTCTCATCCCTGAGGGAAGGTTCTTTTTCCTTTCAATTGCTTGCGTAACAACATTATTAATCAAACCATTTTTGTTTGTGGCAATGTTATAATTTTTCACTTCGATACTGCAAACATTGCCATAGCACCAATCTGGACGAACACTGCCTTTAGTGCCATAAGGAACTTCCTGACCATCTTTGAAAGAGACTTGCTCACGCCATCCATCCCCCAAATCTTTCCCTATATCAACTTCTGACTGCCTGTGGTCAGGGCGCCATACTGGGGTAACTTCATCGATTTCAGCTAGTGATTTTCCTGGCCCCGCAAACTTCTCTATCTGCCCGCTGGCAAAGCGCACGCCCCCTTTAGCTAACCCGCCAATACCCACAGCGTAGCCGCCAAACTCAAACAGCAGTTTACCCGCTTCAACACCCGAGGCATAGGCGCCACGGGTTCCGGCCCGCTGATAATTCGCCTCCATGCTATTAATCCGCGCCAGCCACTCCTGTTTGACACTTTGCGCCACAGTGCCAATGATATCACCACTGTTAGCCAGTTCCCTCAATGCGGTAATCGCTTGTCGAGGCTCTTTTAGCACCCCGAGTAATTCAACGGTGCTGTCGTATAGCCCCTCAGGAACACTGGCGACAATCCCGGCGGCAAAAGCGCCATCCTGGGTCGCGCTGGTCAGCCCCCAATCAATAATGATCGATTGACCTGCGACCCGCTGTGCGACTTTGCTCCAGTCACCAGCGCTCAGGCGCGGTAATTTGGCGGCATTGACACCGTCGGCAGCTTTTTCCCACCCCATCAGCCCATCAAATCCACTCAGCGCCCCGCCAATCGCCATTGAGGTGACCAGTGATTTAACTGATGACTGACTTCCTAACTCTTTGAACGTATTGGATAAATCTCCCTGATGCGCCACCAGCGCCACCGCCGCCTGTGAGGCCAGTGCGGAGATCCCCCCTGACACCGCGCCGCCTGCGGCGGTACTGGGGATTACCGCTGGTTGATTAAGTGCCGCCAGCGGTGAATCAGATGGGTAAACAGAAAGATTGGGATTTGAGAATAGATAACCGCCATCATGAGTGGTGACGGTTGGTTATTAGGAATGATAACTACCTGTAAATACAATACTCACACATATAATCCGAGACAACTCTACTAGTTATTAGCTAAATATAATGCCATAAGTAAGTCTAACTCACTGGAACTTTATCTCGATTTTTTTCTGAACTTTGCCTTGAAGCGCTTCTATTTTTTTATTACCAATCGTTCAGGCTGGAGTTGGTTATACGTTTAATCGCAGTAAGCAACTCCAGCCCTAAACTTATTTTTAGTAATAATTCATTAGGGCAACTTGGTTTTACTGCCAAGTCGGGATATTTTTACATGCCTAATAATATTTTCAAGTTAGATATAGATTCCTCAATATATCCAGAATAATTATCTAATGTATCCCCCTGATCCAAAACTACAGCATATACTTGCTCCAAGGTAAACCAGCTATCATGAAACGATTGCATCCATGATTCATCTACAGATTGTAAACAATCAAGTAACCCTCTAAGTCTATCGATAAGATCTGCTAGAGGTATTTTATTTGACTCGTAGCTAACGATAATATCTTTCATCAAAGATATTTGCCTTACGTCATAATCAGATAGCGTTTTTTTTACATTCTCACTCATTGTTTTATTATTCCAAAGTCGACGGTCACTACTCGGCCAGTTTTAGTATTAGTGATAACTGTTACATTATTTATTTTATCATGATATGCCGTTGTTCCAGGTATTTTCCCTTTTACTGCATTTTGTGGGCTAATGGCATTTTCTACAACACTTGATGTTATACCTTGTCTTTGCATACGATCAAGCGCATGACCTGAGAAGTCTCGACCACCAATAGCAGTTGGCTTATTAAGTCCATCAGGAACAACTAATGGATTACCCTTAGATCCTGTTGGTGTTTTTGCAGAAATATCATCAACAATAGAAGAAGATGTCCCGCTAGCCTCAAACCTTTTTATCTGTCCACTAGCAACGCGTACACCGCTTTTCGCTAACCCGCCAATACCCACAGCGTAGCCGCCAAACTCAAACAGCAGTTTACCCGCTTCAACACCCGAGGCATAGGCACCACTGGCACCGGCCCGCTGATAATTCGCCTCCATGCTATTAATCCGTGCCAGCCACTCTTGCTTGACACTTTGCGCCATCGTGCCAATAACATCATCGCTGTTAATCAGCGCTCTCAATGCGGTAATCGCTTGTCGAGGCTCTTTTAGCACCCCGAGTAATTCAACGGTGCTGTCATATAGCCCCTCTGGAACACTGGCGACAATCCCGGCGGCAAAAGCGCCATCCTAGCCTGCCAAAGCAACTAATTAAGTATCAACGTATCGACTTAACTCAATTAGCGTGGCATTCGTCACACTAATTGCAGTTGGTTAATCAATACTAACCCCGGAATAATTACCGGGGTTAGTGTCAGTCAAATTCTTTTTCTAGTTGCTCAACGACACGATTATAAATTTCAATCAATTCGGGAACACCATCACTGAGATAATCATGGAAGTATTCTTGGTAAAACTCTTCCGGCCACAGAGTTAAGTGGCAATCATCATATTTCCGGATCCTCCAGTAGCTTGATGGGCGATCATCGATGACTTCAAACAAACACAGTGGTGTAGGAATGACATATCCGCTAGGACTAGGCATATGTAGCATTGTACCAGCATAATATCCTGTCTGAGTATGAATACCCAATACTGTGTAAGTCTCACCAACGACAAATGGGTAATCTGGTTCTTCGTGATCTTTAAGACCCATTATCTGTTTCTGATCAGAATTTAGCTTTACTGCAATACAAGTAACTTTCATTTGATAACCTTACTTCTTAATTACGATAGTTTTAGGTTCAACCAATTGACCTGTAACTACATTACGATAAGCATGGATTTCAAAAGCGATTCCGTCGACTGCTTTATAGCTTTTACTAGATACTTTGCTCCAATTTTCAGCTTTACCGCCATATTCGGCGACTAAACGGGAAGAATCACGTAAAGCAACAGACGCACCGTGTCCCGCAACAGCAGTACCACCATTTTTAGCGAGATCGGCCAACTGTGCCTCACTCGCCAGCGACTTATTCAGATTCAGCCGACTGATTGAACTATAAGGTCGAGAACTACCTTTTAGAGCATCCCCAGCCTTCCCCCGCACTACCCCCGCCAAAGATATCGACAACCCAAGGGCTTCTATTGTCCCTTTAGACCAGCCCGTGATATTACTGGCATTTTCAACCCACTGATTTTTGGCGAAAAGCTGACTATCAGAAAGCTTATCTGTCTCAGTGTAGGTAAATAATTGTATCTGTTCAACACCAGTAAAAGCAGGGTAATGGCCAAAACGTTGTTTTTCTTTTTGTATCCAATAGCGGGTTAAAATACCATCTTCTTCTGCCGTATCAGGATACCTCGCCATTAACGTCTCAGCCCGTGCTCGCT
>NZ_CAWQAF010000024.1:0-47569 GCF_963892745.1 Yersinia sp. Marseille-Q3913
CCACATCACACCGAAAACCCTTTCATAGTAAAGCTCTCAGACAATCGACGTTACCTCACATAACCACAAAGAAGCCTACCTGTGGAAAATAAATATTAAGTAACGCTGCCGAGCTGCCGATAACACAAATAATCCGGCACCTGTGCTACGCCGTCCCACTTAGGCCAATTAAAGCAAGAGCATCAGTGAAGACGAATGTTAATGACGGCCGCATGGGATTATCAAAAATATTAGCCGGTACTTGGTACTTTATTGTCGTCATTGGATTGGTAGTACTAATGACTATTTATACGATTTAAAATGAGATTATTCGGGGAGTATTTAGATAATGCAGTGGAAGTTGCTATCAGGTTCGCACAGTGATTTCAATGGCGCGCCAGACTGGGCTAAGCGACTTGCGGTGGTTCGCGGCTCCGGGCAGAAATTATGGTGGGATGGCATGCAAAAATATCGGGACAAAGAGCAACTGTTCGATGCATACACGTCTGACTTTGATGAGTGCGTAGATACGATTGCAGAGCGAAGGCTGGTTCCGGTTGATGCTAAGTAAGTGGCTAAATGGTTTTATGGGTTGATCAATCACGGGAACTCTCGAAAACAGATTAAGCTTGGGCGGATCTGTCGTTGGAAATATTCTGATTATATTGCGTGGAAATCGAACCACAAAAAACGGTTATGGAAATATTACTATTTCCATATCACTAAAATATCCGGCGCTGGCTGCCAGTAAGCATCATTTAGCCGCCCATAAATCGCGTAATGACCTGCTATTAATCAATGATATTGCTGATAACAATAGAACCATTATTACCACCACTGTTAATCTCGGTATAAGCCTGCCCCCATAAAATCGCCATTAAATATGCCATTATTAATATTGACTGAGTTGGATATAGCATTAATGTTTATATTCACTGACGTATTATCAGCAACATTAGATGAGTTATAGGCTACACAACCATAAATGGGATTTGTGATAACGGTACTGTCCGAGGGGGTTCAACAATGACCGAGTAACCTGATACATATGCATCGACACCATCCAAACGCCAGCCATAAATAGAGTCACCCGCAGAACTCACAGTCACCGAGCATGTTTTGTCATCTCTTGTTCTGCTGGAGTCACTGTACTCCATGACATAAACAGAAGGGGGGAATATAGAATGATGATTTACTCTTATTTATCCTAGAAAAGGGGTTTCTTCCCATAAGATTATCGCTATAAAACATGATGCAAAAAGTAGTTAGCCCCCCTTTACGCTCTTCACTCCTCGTCTGACTAGTCAATAACCTGATAAAAAGTGTAAAATAGGTGATTATCAAGACAGTAACCGATTATTTATCACTTTTTTATGTTTATTAAATTTAATTTCAAGGAGTTAGCGAGATGAGTTTACCAAACTGTCCAAAATGCAGTTCTGAATTTACATGGCAGGAGGGGGAACAACTGAATTGCCCAGAGTGTGGCCATGAGTGGTCAGAAAGCGGTGCTTCAGCAACAGATGAAGAGGGTCTGGTGGTGCGTGATGCCAATGGTAACTTGCTGGCTGACGGCGATTCGGTCACTGTTGTTAAAGATCTGAAAGTAAAAGGCAGCTCTTCAACCTTGAAAATCGGCACCAAAGTGAAGGGTATCCGTCTGGTTGAGGGCGACCACAATATCGATTGTAAAATTGATGGATTTGGTCAGATGAAGCTGAAATCTGAGTTTGTTAAGAAGAACTAATGCCATAACCGATTATTTCCCCCTTGCTCGGTGTGGTTCTGCAGAGCAAGGGGATAATAATGTCAATAAGTTGCTGCCACTGCCGGAATATTTGCAAAACACTGCCCAGTTTTCCATCGACGCATTACAGGTAAAATAGAGTCCTGCTAAATTATCTAACATTGTGCCCCCTCGCCATCAACCTGATAGGTAGGTATTGGCTTGCCATAAGCTTTAGCGGTAACAATGCATAGTTGTAGAACGTCTTACTGAGTGACTAATGCAGGATATCAGCACCTTTTATGCACTGATATCCCGAAATACACTGATGAAAACTAATTAGAAGTTATATTTAACCCCTAACATTACCGCCGTATCACTGTAGCCTTTGTCGCCGATTTGTTGGCTAACATTGCCCCACAGATTTAACTGCTTATTAATTTGCCCTTCCACCCCGGTTTTCAGTTCGCCGATATTACGCGCGCCAGCCTGTTTCACCGAGATACCGTCCATAGTAGTACCAAAATCTTTACTGTTATGGATCCAGTTGGCTTCAACAAACGGCTGGAATACCCAGTCTTTGCCTTTATCACTTTCGTGGGATCCGTTCATAAAGGCTTTCACCCCCAAGCGAGTCTGGATATTGCCATTGCCTTCGCCAGAAACGTTTGTGCCGTTGGCTTCTTTATGGTCGTCTGCTTTGACGCCCATCCAGATCACCTGTGCTTTCGGCTGGATAAAGTAGCGGGCATTTTTCTCCGGGTTTTCCCCCACTTTGAAAGTATAGCCACTCTCAACTGAGGTGGTCACCCCTTTGGATTTATACTCTTCGGTATTCAGATACTGACCATCTACGGTGTTATTGAACCAGCTGTATTGCGCCCAGCTGTCTACATATAAGCCCGATTTATCGACTTCATTGGCATACCAGGTGCCGTACAGCCCAAGGCTGTAGCCATCGACGGATGCGCGGGCGCTGTAACCGGATACGCGGGATTCGGTTTTACTTTTGCTGTTGCCGTAACCGGCCATCACACCCAGATGGAAGCGGTCCAGGTCGTTATTGCTCCACTGGGCAATATCACCGCCCATTTGTAGCACATAGCGATTGGCCTGCGTCCCCAGTTGGCCTTGGGTATCGCGCGAACGGGTATGGCCACCTTCGTTACGTAACCACAGGCTGGTGACTTTGTGCTCGCCAGTCAGCGCATCAATATATTGCGTTTCACCCAAGCGGTCATGCAGGCGGGTGACAAACATGTTGTTGGCGGCGGCAAGGTTCGCGCTATAGCCACCAGCCTCCGGGCGCTCAATCATCTGACCTGAGTCAGGAGTGACTCTTGGGCCTGGTTGTGGGATCGGTTCCAGTTCGGTCTCAGGTTCTGAGTTTGGTATAACCGGTGATATCACACTGCTCAGATACCAGTTGCTGGCTTTGGCATCCACCCCGCGAGCCAGATAGTAATCATAAGCCCCCGCCACAATACGGCCATTTTTAACAAATTCGCCGTCAGAGCTGCCATTAACCTGTATCAGCTCAATACCGTTCAGGGTCGCCGCACCGCTGCCACCCGCATTGGTCACACTCACCAATGTGCTACCGGAGGTGTTGCCGTTGACCACCAGTTTATCGGTCGCTGAGGTATCATCATTCAGAACTGTATTGAAATTCAGCAAACCATCATTGCCGATATAATCACCAGTTATGCTCAAAATCGCCCCCGGCGCGCCATTAAAGCTCACCACACCCGCGTTGCTCAGACTGGCGAGGGTTTGGCTGTAACCGGCTAGATCCAACTGACCTGCTGTCTCTACACTGTAGTTAGAGGCAGCACTAAAAGTATTTGTCGCCCCCGCCTGCAAAGTCCCTGCGTTGATGTTGGTTGCACCGGTATAGTTGTTTGCCGCCAGCAAACGCGTGGTGCCACCGGTGAAATGATTCACCGCCACTCTTCCTGTCATCAGTGGTGAAAAATCAATCGCATCGATATGATTAAAATTAATGGTTGCGGTGCCTGCTCCGCCGGTGATTTTAGCCGTATTAAGGGTGCCGGCCAGATTGCCGTTGCCGATATTTAAGGTGCCACTACTGACATCACTACCACTAACATACATGGCTAGAGTCGTGGTGCTGGCAGAAACGATAGCCTGATCAGCAATAGTCAGCGTACCATTACCGAATTGACCCACAGTGAGTGCGCCACTGTTATTCCACTGCGCCCCCGAGCCAGAGAGTTCGGCAGCGCTCGTCGAAGTGGCCATAACACCGATATAGCCCTGATTACTGTTGACGATACCGCCATCACTGACTTTAAGCGTACCATTACCAGAATAGCCAACACTGAGGGTGCCGTTGTTATCCCACAAACCGCCATTAGATACTTCAACTATGGCCACTGGGCTGAGATTTCTGGCGATCGAGGCCTCAGTATTTCTAACAATACCCCCATCACTGATAGTCAGTTGGCCACTACCGTAGTAGCCAACCAAAAGACCACCGCTGTTATTCCACTGTGAGCCAGCACCTGTCACGTCAACCACACCCTCTGAAGTGCTGTTGTAACCAAGATAACCCGATGTGCTACTAACAATGCCACCATTGCTAATCGTGAGATTGCCTTGAGTGTTGTAACCGGCATAGAGGGTGCCATTGTTATTCCACTCACCACCATTGCTTACCTCGACAATGCCGATAGAACCATTATAGTAGCCGAGGTAGCTCGCAGTATTGCTAACAACGCCACCATCACTCACCTTAAGGGCACCAGAGCCAACATTACCAACAGCAAGGGTGCCACTGTTGCGCCACTGCGATCCGACACCGGCAACCTCGACAATCCCCGTCGAATTGAGGTCCACGCCGATAGATCCCAGGCTACTGTTAACCGTTCCACCATCACTTATCGAGAGCGAACCATTACCACCACGGCCAACATAGAGGCCTTGCGAGATATTCCACCAACCACCACTGGACACATCAACCGCGCCAGACGAATCGGCCTTATCGGCAATAATGCCAAGCCCGGTACTATTTACTATGCTGTCATCGCTAATCGCAAGGGTGCCATTACCATAGAAACCAGCATGAACCGTGACGGTATTCCACGTACCGCCATCGGACATTCGAACGGCACCAGTCGCACTAGCACCGTAGCCAATAAAGCCATCGCCATGACTAACTACACCACCATCACTAATTAAAAGCGTGCCATTTCCATTGTAGCCAATGGTGAGGATGTTACCGTTACCGATAGTAAACGCCGACCCACTACCGGACACGTCAAGAAGACCAACGCCATTGAGGAGCCTGCCGATATCAGATGCACTAGAAAGGGTTACATTTCCGCCATCCTGAATCAGTAACGTGCCATTGCTCGTGTTGCCAATCCAGAGGCTATCGTTACTCCAAGGGGAAATCTCCGTGGGTGAAACAATAATTATCTGGTCATTATCAATTGGTACATTCGTAGCAAAAACATAAGACCCATTCAGGACTAAACCGGAAAGGGCCGTACAAAAGCATGTTTGGCGAAATATGCCTTTCACGCCTGAACGTATTTTCATATAAGTAATTACCTGATGTTAGATTAAGATAAGTTAATAAAAGTAATAGTTATTTTTAGATTTATTGTTTTAAATACACGTACTTATTACAACAATAAATAAACTGAAAATTAACAATGCAAATAACAATTACAGCGGCCAATGCAAGTAATTATCATTTGAATTGTTTTTGAGGGAAGAGTGATAAGTTAGTATTACAGTACGGAGTCAAGACGGGGCTGAATATAAGATATAGAGTGGGGTTGGTGTAGGATATTTCCTGCATCTCTACTTTCTTGCGTTTTATCAATTTTAGGCTCTTTATTCAAAAATAACCCTTATTGGCATAGTCTCTATTTTATTGATATTTATCAATTTATTTATCAATAATTAATTCATAAATTAATTTACCACATGTTAACTAAGTGAATATTTATTATATTTACTAACGAGTTAGCAGTAATACATAATATCTCCCCCTTGCTCGGCACTGTTCAGCCGAGCAAGGAGATGATTTATAGCAATATATATTGCGCCTGCTTGCCTTCTTGCTTAAGAAAATCAGTCAGGAAATATTGCGCATTACCTTCGTCAGAAAGCGATGGGCTATAAATAATGGGATGATTGCCACTCTCGCCAGGGAGATACAATAGCCCCGAATTATTGTTGTTAATCACTAACACCACAAATTTCTTCCCATTAACAGCGACGCTATAGTCACTACGCGCCTCTTTATTTTCTACATCCATCACTTGAATTTTCTTATCCCAATCATGATCTGCATTGGTTATTTGTACTAATGCCTTATTGTCAGATCTTGGGCCATAACGCAGTGTCCAGACTTTCATAACTCTAGCCTCTCCCCTAAGCTCACTCACCTTCCCCATCCCGACCTGGTTTTTATTTAGATATATCTTTCTTGCATCGCCCTCTTGCTAACTTCGATATATCGATCTACATTAGATATATCGGAATTGTTTCGATATATCTAAAGGAGAGTCATTATGTTTGGATTTTCAAAACGTGGTCATGGCGAAGGGCATCATGAAGGGCAGCGCCGTTGTGGCGAGAGAATGCATCGTGGTGGTCGTCACCCGATGATGGATGGCAGAGCGGAAGCAGTAAGAGGCGGTAGAGGTGGGCGTGGTGACAAAATGCATCGCCTGTTCGAACACGGTGATTTACGTGTTGTTTTGCTGGCTCTGGTTGATAAAAAACCCAGCCATGGCTATGAGTTGATTAAGGCTATCGAAGAGGCGTCATCAGGGCTTTATGTTCCAAGCCCAGGGGTTATCTACCCAACACTCACCCTGCTGGAAGAGCAAGATTTTGTCACACCTGTGGCAACCGGTAATGGCCGCAAAAGCTACCAAATCACCGAGGCCGGTAAGGTTGAATTGCAGCAAAATAAAGCAGTCGTTGATGTGATTTTCTCTCGGCTGGCGCAGGTAAACCGTCGCCCGGAGGGGAATCTGGCGGAAGGTATTTCCGATGTAATGCATCGTCTACGTCACATTTTGCGCAGCAACATGGTGCGGTCAGATGTCACACCAGAGCAGGTTGTGCGCATAAATGCCGCTTTAATGACCGCAGTAGAGGCTATCGAAAAAGAGTTAACGCCCGAATCAGTGGCGGCGGATGCGGATGCACAGGAGAAAAACTGATGTCCGGCTATCGTTATCGCATTACTGTTGAGCCGCTCACCGATCGTAAAGGTGAGCCAATGGATAAAGCACCGGTCACCTTCGAAGTCGAGAATCATGATGAGATCCTCGGCATCATCGACCGATTACAAGCGCGCGAAGATCTGCAGTTCGGCAAAGATAAAACAGCGGCATTTGCTGTGGGCCTGAAACTGTTTTCCGAAACCATGATGGAGAACCGCAAACACCCGCTGTTTGCCCCGTTGCGCACGGCATTTATGGAGTTTATGACTCTGCTGAAAAAAGGCTCACCTCGCGACCGCCACCAGGATAGCGAACAGTAAAACAGAATAAGGCCATTTATGCGCTATCTCGCGGGAATATCAATTATCGACGATATTCCCCGCATTTTTAACCCAAATCAGCACCGTTACTGGCAATAACCTTTTTATACCAATAAAAAGATCTCTTTTTCCGACGTGCTAAAGAACCATTTCCCTGGTCATCGCGGTCAACATAGATAAAGCCGTAGCGCTTGCTCATCTCCCCGGTCGAGGCGGAAACTAAATCAATGCAGCCCCATGAGGTGTAGCCGATAACCGGAATACCATCATCAATCGCCTCGCCCATGGCTTTAATATGCTCGCGCAAATAGCTAATGCGGTAATCATCCTCAATTTCACCCTGCGGGTTAATTTCATCTTTCGCACCCAGCCCATTTTCAACCAGAAACAGCGGTTTCTGATAGCGGTCATACATCATGTTCATGGTGATGCGTAAACCTAAGGGATCAATGCCCCAACCCCATTCGCTGGCCGCAATGTGAGGATTTTTCAGGGATTTTACGATATTGGCCGCACTGCTGTTATGGTCGTTCATCTCCGCCGAAGCACAACGGGAGGCGTAATAACTGAAGGAGACGAAATCCACGGTATCCTTCAGGATATAGTCGTCCCCCGCTTCAGTGACGATTGAAATACCCTTATCTCTGAAGAGACGTTTGGTGTAGGCCGGATAAGCACCCCGCGCCTGTACATCAATGAAAAACAGATTTTCGCGGTCTTTTTGCAGCGCCGCCCAGACATCTTCCGGCTTACAGGTGCGCGGGTAGAAATTCCCGCCAGCCAGCATACATCCCACCTGATTATCCGGGTTGACCTCATGGGCAATTTTGGTCGCCAGTGCACTGGCAAGCAGCTCGTGATGGGCGGCCTGATATTTGACCTGCTCTTGATTCTCATTTGGCTCAAACACCAATCCTGCACCGGAGAATGGGCTATGCAGCAGAATATTGATCTCGTTAAAAGTGAGCCAATATTTCACCAAACCATCAAACTCCTCGAAACAGGTGCGCGCATAGCGCGTGAAGAGTTCCACCATTTTCCGGTTGCGCCACGAACCATATTCTGTGACCAGATGCATCGGGACATCAAAGTGGCACAAGGTGACTAAGGGTTCGATATTGTGCTTTTTGCATTCGCTAAACAGGTCGCGGTAAAAGGCGATACCTTCCGCATTTGGCGTCATTTCATCGCCATTAGGGTAAATTCGGCTCCACGCTATTGATGTGCGAAATACGGTGAATCCCATTTCAGCCATTAATGCGATATCGTCTTTGTATCGATGGTAAAAATCAATGGCCTGGTGGCTGGGATAAAATTCATCATCCCGCAATGTAAAACGCTTCTCCTGCCCCAGCTTTACCGCCAGGCGGTGCGGCCCATGGGGGATCATGTCAACTGTCGTCAGCCCTTTACCACCTTCAAAACATGCACCTTCGGCCTGGTTTGCGGCTAATGCGCCACCCCATAAAAAACCGTCAGGAAATGTTGATACCGCCATGAAATACCTCGTTATTTAGTTAATTTTCACTGCATTCTGCGAAACCAGCACGTCGTCGCCAGGAGCGGTGTTTTCGCCTTCACTGCTCTCAACGGGAATATCCTCAAACCCCAGCAATAGTGTGGTGACGAACGAAATCACTATCGCCAGCACCATCACGCCAAACACCCAGACGATACTCATTGGATTGGCCGGATCGAAGAACTGAACACTGGTAAATAGCCCAGGAGAGGCCATCGAATGGCTGGCCAACCCGCCGATCCCGGCGACAGCACCACAAATAAACCCACTGATTAAGCTGGCGATCAGCGGGCGCTTGAGCCGTAAAGCGACACCATAAAGCGCGGGCTCAGAAATGCCAGCCACAATTGCGGATGCAGCCGCTGCCAGCGCTGTCTGGCGTAGTTCTGGGTTCTTGGTTCGCCATGCCACCGCCAGCGACGAGCCACCGAGCGAAAGGTTAGCACCAATTTCGGACGGCATAACCATGCCCTCTTTCCCGGTTTCGGCAATGGTCTGAATAATCGTCGGGGTAAAGACTCGGTGCATCCCGGTCATCACCAGCAGAGGCCAGAGTGCGCCCATAATCGCGACAGAGAGCCAGCCCAGATAATCATGAACGGTGTAGACCAAAGAGGAGATGCCGCTGCCGATCCAGATCCCCAGCGGGCCGATAAACATAATGGCAATCGGGGCGGAAATGAGCACAATCAGCATCGGCTTAAGGAAGTTTTTGGTCACCGCAGGGGTGATACGGTCAACCCAACGTTCAATATAAGAGAGCAGCCAGGTCATGCATAGCGCCGGGATCACGGTATAGGTGTACTTCACTGCGGTGACGGATAACCCCATAAATTCAACCTGTTGGCCTTGCGCGGCCTTCGCCATCAGATCAATAAAGGTGGGATGGACCAGCACCCCGGCAATGGCGATAGCCAGCGACATGTTGGTTTTGAATTTGACTGCGGCGGAAGCGGCCACCATCACAGGCAGGAAGAAGAAAGCGCCGTCGCCAATGACATTCAAAATGATCAGTGTTGAGGAGCCTTTGCCGAAGATACCGGTCATATCCAGTATCATCGCCAGCAATTTGACCATCGACCCACCAATGATCGCCGGTATCAGCGGTGACATAGTGCCAATCAGCGCATCAAGGATCCCAGCCCCTATTCGCCTTAAGGTCACTCTATTTTTTTGCGGTGCACTGCTTTCAGGTAATGCGCCTTCCGGCAGCAGTTTCAGAACTTCTGCATAAGCATAGGAGACGTTATTACCAATGATGACCTGACACTGGTTTTCATTGCGCACCACGCCCAGTACACCACTGATGGCCTTTAACTTAGCCAGATCGACCGCGCTATCATCATTGAGCACAAAACGTAACCGCGTCATACAGTGGGTCACAGCTCCGATGTTGCCGACGCCACCAATGGCATCGGCTATCTGTTGAGATACTACGGCATAATTCTTAGACATGAGTAACAACTCCCCGTAACGACGCACGCCGGACTAAGCGAACCATTTGCGGCCGAAGGGAAACTGCCCTCATCAGCATAAATGTACAATTAGCCATTATATTCATATAGTTATAATTAACCCATCTGCCGGTAATCAGCCTATTTTGTTCTTTCCAAACAGATAGGTAACCGGTTCCACATGAGAATCGTTAATTACGAGATGGAATTCAATAGATGAGCTAATACAATTTACGTTTTGTGATGGTGATCAGCATAAGTGCGGTGATTTATTCTGCTCAATAGCATGTTGCTTGCCTGTCGTAACCTGTAGAATAGTCATTATTATTTAAAAGCCAGGAAGGGCCTATGTCTACGATGCAGGAAGTGGCAAAGAAAGCGGGCGTATCAAAAGCCACTGTTTCACGGGTTCTGTCAGGCAAAGGTTATGTCAGCGAAGCGACAAAAGAGCAGGTTTATAAGGCGATCGAAGAGGCGGGATACCGGCCAAATTTATTAGCGCGAAATCTGGCAACCAATAAATCAGAATGCATCGGTTTCGTGGTGACCAATACACTTTACAATGGGAATTACTTTAATGAAATTCTCTCTCAGGCGGCCAAAAAATTAGAAAATAGTGGCCGTCAGTTGGTATTGGTAGACGGGAAACATAGCGCAGAAGAGGAACAAGCGGCAATTCAGTTCCTGCTAGATCTCCGCTGTGATGCCATTATCATCTATCCGCGATTTTTAACTGTTGATGCTATGGATCTGATTATTGATAAACATAAGCAGCCGATTATGGTGGTCAACAGGAAATTAAGAAAAAATCATAGCCACTCTATTTTCTGTGATCATAAAGGCTCCAGCTATAACGCCACAAATTACCTTATCGAGCAGGGGCATCGGGATATCGCCTTTATTACCGGTTCACTGGATTCACCCACCGCTATTGAGCGCCTTTCCGGCTACAAAGCCGCATTAATGGCCAACTCATTGATTGTGCGAGAAACACTTATTGCACCAGGGAGATGGACGCCGCAGAGTGGTTCTGCCGCGGTAGAGTCATTACTCGCCACTCAGTTGCCTTTTAGCGCAATCATCGCCAGTAATGATGATATGGCGATTGGCGCGATGAAAAAATTAACTGAAGTGGGCATTCGGGTACCAAACGAAATATCTATCATCGGTTTTGATAATATTCCGCTTGCTCCTTTTCTTAGCCCATCGTTATCCAGCATTAAAGACCCCGTCAGCAGCATGATAAATGAAGTTATCAACCGGTTAATATCCATGCTGGACGGGGGCTATTTATCAAACGAAAATCTGTTTCAGTCTGACCTGATTCTCAGAGACTCAGTCAGTTATGGGCCTTTCTTTAACCAAAAAACGAGTTAACCCAAACAAAACTATTTAGCGCGAACACCTTCGACGGATAAAATCAGCTCGACTTCTTGTGAAGCCGGGCCTAAATCGGTGGTGATATTAAAATCTTTCAACTTAATATTGCCGTTCGCTTCAAAACCCGCGCGGTATCCGCCCCATGGGTCATTGCCTTGGCCGGTCAGCTTACTTTCCAGTGTTACAGGCTTAGTGACGCCATTCAGTGTCAGGTTACCCACCACGGAATAACCTTCGCCACTCTTCTTCACTTCAGTTGATTCAAATGTCGCCTGTGGGAATTTACTGACGTTTAGGAACTCTTTGCTGCGCAGATGTTTATCACGCTCAGCATGGTTGGTATCAACACTATTGGTGTTGATCACCACATTCACTTTATCGGCAGCCGGATTTTTCTCATCAAAAGTGAAAGAGCCATCAAAATCGTTAAAGCTACCGTATAACCAGCTATAGCCTAAATGTTTAATCCGGAATTCGATAAAGGCGTGTTGCCCCTCTTTATCGATTTTATATTCGGCGGCTACGGCGCTGCCTGCGGTAAACATCAGTGCGCCAACAGTCAGTCCCAATAGGGTCTTATTAAACATATTCATTCTCCATAATAGAGTTGGTTAATCGGTGCTACGTCCCAGCATCCGTTTAAGGGTAATATCACCATCAATAAAGTGGTGCTTGATCGCGGCCAGCCCATGTAATAGTGAAAGCACTACCACGGCCCAGGCCAGATAAAGATGCACAGTGCCAGCGGTATCAGCCTGGTCAGGTAAGCCGGTTAATGTCGCAGGTAGAGTAAACCAACCAAATACATTGATAGGTTGTCCATCCGCCGTCGAGATCAAATATCCGCTGAACATAATACAAAATAGAACAATATATAAAATCAGATGAGCCAATATCGCGCTAACTCGCGTGAAACGACTATAGCTGGATAAGGGCTTTGGTGGCGGCGAAATAAAGCGCCAAACAACCCGGAATATCATCACAGCAAATAATATACAGCCGATGCTTTTATGTATTTCAGGTGCCTGATGATACCAGCCATCGTAGTAGCCCAGTGTCACCATCCACAACCCCAGAGCAAATAACCCATAGACGGTTAATGCGACCAGCCAGTGGATGCCAATAGTGATGCGACCAAACTGCTCCCTGGTATTTTTCCAAAGCATAATGATTCCCTTTTGCTCAATTTATTGTGCAATAGTCAAACATTATGAAACATAAAATCAACACTTATTTGATATTAAATATACTTCCCTAACCGCTTTCAGTTATTTTGCCGGAGTCGAACAGGACTTTGTCAGTTTAATTGGCTGACTTTACTTAACTTGACAGTGAGATAACAGATATAGAGAAATATAAAGGGGGGAGATTAGTCCTAGCGCCTCGCGGTCAGCATAAAAAATAAGATTATGTTTATTGATTACGCGTACGCCACACTTTTCCCCATGCCATTAATATTGAGTTAAACCGGATAAATAGAGTGACGCGGGGCAATAAATACCCCGACCAATACGATTCAGTCCGTCTGATCGGGGGAGATAAGCTTTAAGATGACGCAAGAGAGTGCTGCAACATCCAGTTAAGCACTTGAGTGGCTAACTGATCGCTCGCCAGACCAAACGCCTGAACCACCTCATTCATCTCCGTGCCTTTTATCGGCTGGCGGATCTCAAAATGGCGGGTGGCAATAATCCGCCGATCCGAAATTCTGACCAGTCGGGCATCAAAGCGGATCAGCACTTCACTCTTATCCGTTAGATAGACGCCCTGAAATGCAGAGAGATCACCGCTCAACTCAACATCAGCCTGCAAACTGTCATCATCACTACTGACGGCACGAATACGGCCATCTGCGCGGAACTCCTGAATCAAGCGATTACGCAGCAAAATCGGCGCGGGGTCACTCCAGCGTGAGTTTTGATAGACCGCAATCTCCTGCCCCTGCGGCTGCACAGCGATACGTGAGCTATTCAAGAACTGGCTGGTTGCCGGTTGAGAAACCCGCAGCGACCAATCGACGGTCTGCGCTCGCGGGGCATTCGTCGCTGGTGGCACCGGCAGAAGATAGACCTGTGATACCGGCGCGGTGGGTAAAATGGTGCAGGCTGATAGCAACATAGCCGGCATTGATAACATCAATAGCCAAGTGCGGCGGCCTGCATAACGCATTACCTTAAGTGATATCATCGAGGCGTAAACTCCTGTGTTCTTTCGCGGCCACGCAGCAAGGCCGCTGGGTTCTCTTCCAGGCGGGAAACCGCCGCACGTAATGTGGCTAATGTTCTGCGCAGCTCATCAACCGCTGGTCCCAACTCACTCATCCCTTGCATACCATTACTGAGCGAGGTTTTATTTTCACTCACCAATTGATTGAGGATGGTACTGGTTTTTTGTAACGACGCCATGGTCTTAGCGGCATCACTAACTAGCTGTTTGCCCTGCCCATCCATTAATCCGTTGGCATTGCGCAGTAAGCGATTGGTCTGTGCCAGTGTCTCATTGGCCTGTTTGCTGGCTTGCGCCAACTGCTGCAACATGGTGCGGATATCGCCACGTTGATCAGCCACGGTCTGGGTAATCAGCGCCAGATTATCCAGCGTCCTGATGAGGCGCTGCTGATTATCAGGCTCCAAGAGTTGATTGAGGCGCACCAGCACTTCATTGGCGTTGCTCATGAAATTCTCACCGTTAGCCAATAATTGGCTCATCGGCGATGGGGTAGCAATGATGATGGGGATCTCACCATCTTGCCCCTCCAGCAGTGGGCTTGATTGGCTGCTGCTGCTGAACTGAATATTGGAAGTGCCGGTAATCCCGGCGACCGTCAGGCGCGCCTGGGTATCCTGGCGGATGGGCGTTGATGCCGACACCCGAATCCGCGCCCAAACTTTATTGGGATTTTCGCTATCCAGACGCAGTTGAATGACTTCGCCGACGCGGATCCCGCTGTACTGCACGGTGCTGCCCTGAGAGAGGCCACTCACCGGTTCATTGAAGACAATATCGTACAGTTTGAACTGACGATTAGAGCCGGCGTTGGTTAGCCAAAGGCAGAATAACAGCGCGGCACTGACCACAATGAGAGTGAACAAACCAATGACAACATGATGAGCACGGGTTTCCATATTACCACCTCTCTCCACTATTGGTGGCTGCCTGATAGGCAGCCCGGCCACGTGGGCCATGAAAATACGCCTGAATCCAGTCGTCATCGGTCGCAGCGACGTTATCCAATGTATCCACCACTAGCACTCTCTTCTGTGAAAGCACCGCCACACGATCACACAGCGTATAGAGCGTATCCAGATCGTGAGTCACCAAAAACACCGTCAGATTGAGGGCATCACGCAGTGTGCGAATCAAACTGTCGAAGGCCGCCGCACCAATGGGATCAAGACCCGCAGTCGGCTCATCAAGAAACAAAATATCGGGGTCCAGCGCCAGCGCACGGGCTAAAGCCACCCGTTTGACCATACCGCCCGACAGAGACGCCGGATATTTACTGCCTGCGCCCGGCGGTAAACCCGCCAGTGCCAATTTGACCTGCGCCAGGCGCTCAGCTTCAGCCCGTGGCAAACCGGCATTTTCGATTAACGGCAATGCCACGTTTTCAGTCACCGTCAGAGAGCTAAACAGCGCCCCCCGTTGAAACAGCACGCCAAATCGGCGTTCGACCATAGAGCGCGACATCCCCGACAGCGCCATTAAATCCTGACCAAAGACGTGGATCTGCCCGCCGGTGGGGCGGCGCAACCCGACGATACTGCGCAATAGCACGGACTTTCCGGTTCCCGAACCACCGACCACGCCGAGAATTTCGCCGCGCTGAACATCAAGATTCAGGTCTTGGTGCACCGTCTGTTTGCCAAAGCTGTTCACCAAACCACGGATTTGAATGATTGCATCTTGCTTCATTTGGCTCACCACCCCATCTCCATGAAAAATAGCGCGGCGACAGCATCAAGCAGGATGACCACAAAGATAGAGTGCACCACACTGGTGGTGGTATGAACTCCCACAGACTCCGCGCTGCCCGTGACTTTGAACCCCTCCAGACAGCCAATGATAGCAATCAGGAAAGCGAAAACTGGCGCTTTACTGATCCCCACCAGAAAGTGCTGCAATCCATTGCTGTTTTGCATGATCGACAAAAACATGGTCGGCGAAATATCTAGCGTTAAGGCGCACACCACCATGCCACCAAAAATACCGCAAACCATGCCGATAAATGTCAGCATCGGCAGCGAAATCAATAGCGCCAATACCCGGGGCAGCACCAGCAGCTCAACCGGATTGAGTCCCAGTGTTTGGATGGCGTCAATCTCTTCATTGGCTTTCATCAAGCCGATTTCGGCGGTGAAGGCACTGGCGGTGCGCCCTGCCATCAGGATAGCGGTGAGCAATACCGCAAACTCGCGCAGGAAAGAGAACACCACTAAATCGACGGTAAAAATACCCGCGCCGAAGGTGGTCAACACGGTGGCACCGAGAAAGGCGATGACAGCCCCGACCAGAAAGGTCAGCAGCATAATGATAGGAACAGCATTCAGGCCAATTTGCTGAATATTGGCGATAAGCGAGGTCATTCGCCAGCGGGAGGGGCGAAATATCGTGCTCAGCAGAGCCTCAAGGGTTAGGCCGGTAAAGCCCAGTAAAGATTTGATATCTTGCCATAAATTGTCCATTGAACGGCCAATATTGGACAATAACTCCAGCCAGAATGGGGGAACTTTGGTGACAGGTTCCGGCGCTAAATCGGGTAAAACGTGGCTAACTGTTTCCAGTAAGACTCGGCGCTCATCAGGTAGTGTGGGGGCAAGCTCGCGCAATTGGTTGACACGCTCCTCGCCGAGTAGCAATACCAGCAGCGTCGCACCCGCGGTATCCAACGCGCCCAATTGGCTGAGATCAAATACCACAGCGGCAGGCAAATTCGCCCGCAATTGGGTCACTTCCGGCTCCAGGGCACGGTAGTGCGCCAAGACCCAATCCCCTTTAGCCGCAACCCGGACCGGCTGAGCCGAGCTGTCGATATCGAGTTGTGCTGTGAACTGCCGCTCGGTCATAGAGAAAGCCTTACTCTTTATTAAGATAGGGTTGTGGCATCGTCAGCATACCAAAACCCAAGTCGCTACCTTAAATAGATATATCACACACTTTAGTAAGAGTAATGACTATATAGTTAAAAGATCATTGGCGGCCTTTCAAGCCAACAATCAGTGCGCCAATTGCAGGATA
The DNA here is from genome assembly GCF_963892745.1 of Yersinia sp. Marseille-Q3913. Classification (NCBI taxonomy): domain Bacteria; kingdom Pseudomonadati; phylum Pseudomonadota; class Gammaproteobacteria; order Enterobacterales; family Yersiniaceae; genus Yersinia; species Yersinia sp. Marseille-Q3913. Next base: position 16,827 of record NZ_CAWQAF010000024.1, read on the forward strand.
CGTTTCCCCGGCATGGTAAACCAAACGGCCACCGCCAGTAGGATCAGCAGTGCGCTAGCGGTGCCCAATACCAAGCTGTGTGAGGCTGAAAAAGCCAGTTTAGCACTGGCAAGCAGCTGTTCATTTCCACCAAGGCCATTCACCACCTGAATGGTTTCGCTGATAGAAGCACTGGCCTGAGCCGCTAAATCTGCGGGTAGACTCGCCGGTAACACAATCGAGGCGGTATAAGCTCGCGAGAGCATCAAACCAAATATTGCCACCCCTAGCCCAGCCCCCAACTCATAAGCCATCCCCTCGACCGCCCCCGCTGCACCGGCTTTTTCAGGGGGTGCGGCGCTCATAATGGCCGCCGTCGAGGCCAGCAACGAAGCTTCAATACTGAAACCGAGCAATATCATCCACCCCCATGCCAAATAAGCTTGAGTGGCGAAGTCAGTCCAGGCTAGCCCCAGAAAGCTCAATGAGCTCAATGCAATACCCGCACTGGCGACGGTGCGCAGCCCCAGTCTGGCGACCAGCCAACCGGATATCGGCCCGCTCACCCCACTGGCAATCATTAGCGGCAGTAGAAATATGCCCGCTTCGAGCGGACTTTTACCTAAGACAAACTGCAATTCCTGTGTCAGCAGCAACTCAAAACCCACCAGCGTGATCATGGCGGTCATCGCCATCACCATACCCACCGCGATCACCCGCTGACTAATCAGCCGAAAATCAATCATCGGGGCCTGCGTGGCTAGCTGATGGCGAACAAATGCAAACAGCATCACGCCACCCAACAGCGCCGCCAGAGAGGTGACAACTATATCGCCCCCACCACGCAGCCCAGTTTTCGCGGCATAGACCAGCATCAGGATCGCGGTAATCAATACCAGTGCCGGAGCCAATTTCCATGTCTGTTCAGTGCGCATGGGTTGGCTGGGGATCACCAGCAAGGTCGCAATCACCACGGCGATGATAATGGGAATATTGATCAGAAAAACCGCCCCCCAGTAAAAGTACTCCAGCAATATTCCGCCCACCAGCGGCCCCATCGCGGCCCCCATAGTGCCAATCGCTACCCATATCCCCAGCGCCAGCGCACGTTCCCGCTCATCGGTAAAAATATGGCGCACGGCGGATAAAGTGGCTGGCAGGATCATCGCCGCACCGATCGCCAAAAACGCGCGCGCCGCAATCAGTGCCGCAACCGACGGCGCAAGGGCGGCCGCCAGTGATGCCAATCCGAACAGTACCGACCCCATTAAAGCCAGCCGTTTGAAGCCAATGCGATCACCCAGCGCCCCCATCGGCAGTAACAAACACGCCATCACCAGCGAGTAAATATCGATGATCCACAGCAATTCGCTGCCAGTCGCCGACAGGGCAATACCCAGCCGAGGAGCCGCCACATGCAATACGGTGGCATCAATCGAAACGGGGAGATACATCAGAATAATAACGTAGAAAATCATCCACTTTTTAGACATACAAAACACGCTCAAATAGGGCAAAAAATAATGTTGAACACCTGTTCAATACACCAATAATAACTGAAAGTTGAACTAGCGTCCAATTCATCACATAATGACCAAAACAGTGTTCAGCCAGATAAGGAGCCATTTTTGGCCTATTTGAATCGCGAAGAGCGCCACAACACCATTTTGCACGCGGCGATGCGTGTCGCCATATCTGAGGGCATGGCCGCAACTACCGTGCGCCGTGTTGCCAGTGAAGCTGGCGTGGCGATTGGGCAAGTTCACCACCACTTCGCGTCAGTATCGCGCCTGCGGGCCGATGCTTTTCTGTTATTGGTGAAACAGTCGTTAGCGGCTTTTACGGTAGAGTGCCAAAATTTACCTGCCATTGAACGGCTGCAACAAGTACTGGGCTATCCGCAAGATGAGATGGGACAAAGAGAGACGCGTTTGTGGAATGAAGTTTCGATTTTGGCTGAGCGAGATGAGCTGATTAAAGCCGCCTATGCCGCCTCAATGTCAGACTGGCACCAGGCGACGCTAGCGGTCATTCATGCCGGCATTGCCAATGATGAATTCCGCTCAGACATTAACGCCAGTGATGTTGCATGGCGCTTAATTGGTCTGGTCTGTGGTCTGGATGGCCTGACCCAATTTACCCAATTAGGCTTTTCAGAAGCTGAGATACTGCGCCATCTGAATGCGATGATTAAGACCGAATTGTTGGAAATTTAATCGCTAAAAAATCGATACTCGCCTCTTGGCCTTAGCCCGTCTCTCACTGTGGCGGCTTTGCCATTAATAACAGGCTATAATCGCTATTTAATGATCCCTATCCCCAGTTAAAAGGGGATTTATTGAGTCCATAACATGACTAAACAGACGTCTGTAGCCGATGTTATCTATTACAACGGCACGATTTACACGGCAGATTCCAATGACCGGGTTTGCAGCGCCATCGCACTGGGCCATGGCTATATTCTGGCCATTGGCGGCGATGAACTTATCCCCCTGTTTTCCGGCCCGAAAACCCAACTTATCGATCTGACCGGCAAATTTATGATGCCCGGCCTGATTGACAGCCATATGCACCCATTTTGGGGCGGAAAACAGCTGATCGGTTGTAATCTTAATTATGCTGCGCTGAGTGTTGAGCAGACGTTGGATATCATCCAGCAGCACCTCGATAATGACCCCTTTAAAGGCGAAAATGATTGGCTGACTGTCCGCGCCTGGCAGCGTCAGGCGATGACGCCAGTGGGTGCCGATATGAGCCGCGCGGCACTAGACTCCCTCAATACCCGCCGCCCGGTTGCCCTGTTCTCCAATGACTGCCATACATTGGCCGCCAACAGCCGAGCGCTGGAGCTGCTGGGCATTGATGAAAATACCCCGGTGCCGCCAGACGGCAAAATTGCCCGTGACGCGAATGGCAAACTGACCGGTATTTTGGAAGATGCACCCGCCATGCGCGCCTTTGATAGCATCCCATCCGCGACAGCAGAAAAAAATGTGCAAATCGCCACCCATGTGCAGCAGGTCCTGAATGCTCAGGGCGTGACGACAGTGATGGATACCCGTGTATTTGCCGAGCAGTTGCTGGCGTTTCGTCGGTTACATGAGCGTAATGAATTGACCCTGCGAGTGCTGGGGGCTAAAGAGGTCACCCCCGATAGCCTGCAAGGGCCAGAGGACGCCGCGCGCGTGGTGCAGGAGGTGGTGGAGTTTGGTCGTGAATGGGGCAGCCGCGAATGGAGCCCTGCGCCGGGCTTTGCTGTCGATCACCTGAAACTCTTTATCGACGGGGTGTTACAACCGCCGACCATGACTGCCGCCTTGCTCGAACCCTACCGGGCAAACCATGGCACCGCGCAGCAGCCAGATTGGCAAAATACCGAGCGCTATGGCGATCTCTACTTTACCGCGCCGGTGGTCAATGCCGTGATTCTGGAGTGCGCCCGCGCCGGCCTGCATCCCCATACTCACACCGTGGGGGATGGCGCCATCGAGATGGTGTTAGATGCGGTGGAGCAGATGCGTGCGACACTGCCGGGCAAGGATATTCGGCCGGGATTGGCGCACAATGAGTTGGTTGCAGCCCATCAATATGACCGTTTTGCCAAACTGGGTGCCACGGCGGTGCTCTCCTTCCAGTGGGCCGGCTTACCGGGCGTGCTAATTGATGAAGAGCGCGCCATGCTGGGCAAGACCCGTTTTCAGCATATGGAGCCAGCCGCCCGTTTTCTCGATGCTGGTGCACGAATCGCTTATGGCAGTGACTGGCCTATTGATCGCCTGGATGAGTGGTACAACCTGCAAGTGGGCATGACCCGCCGCGCATGGGATCTTGATGGCAATCCAGCAGGCCCGCGTCTGGATACTGACCGGGATTTGACACTGATCGAAACTCTGCGATCTGCCACCATTGATGCCGCTTATATGATTGCTAAAGAGCAATATATCGGCTCACTGGAAGCAGGTAAATTCGCCGATATCATCATTCTGAAAAATAACCTGTTTGAGCAGTCGCCAGAGAGGATTTATCAAACTAAGGTGGAGACCACACTGATTGGCGGTAAATTAGTTTATCAAGCCGCTGATTCGGATAAATAAGCGCAAGCAATGACAAACTGAATCACTGAGTTACGTCAGTGATTCAGGTAAATAATTGCGCTTAACGCCCGCCGCTACCGAGTCGGGTGGTGATGGACTTTCAAACCTGCCCCCCTTGTGTCAAAATCCGCTCCTTTGTGTTTTACAGCTGCATAAAAATGCGGCTCAACGGTGCTCGTTTACACCAGGAGATGATAGGGTAATGCCACAAAATATTCAGTTGCGCAGAGTGCTTAAAACCCCCGCGCTGGTCGCTTTCGGCCTTGCCTACATGGTGCCATTAGGCGTATTTACCACCTATGGACAGGTGACCGTATTAAGTCAGGGCCACTTGCCCATCGCTTATTTGGTAACTGTTGCCACCATTTTGTTTACTGCCCTCAGTTATTGCCGGATGACCAGCGCCATGCCGCTATCAGGTTCGGCCTACTCTTATGTTCAGCGCAGTTTTGGCGGAAAAACCGGCTTTCTGGTGGGCTGGGCGCAAATTCTGGATTATCTGTTCCTGCCGATCCTGAACTATTTGGTTTTAGGTATTTTCTTGCACGAGGCATTCCCGGCTATTCCCGCACCGCTCTTTATCATTGCGTCTATCGTCAGTGTCAGCTTGCTCAATATCCTCGGTGTGCGACTGCTCACTTCGGTGAATTTCTCACTGATCGCCGCACAGATGGTATTTATCGTGCTATTTATCGCCCTTTCATTCAGTCAGGCAGATCTTAGCCCGGCAGCGCTGATGAAGCCGCTGCTGGTGAATACCGGTGATCTCTCTGGTTTGTTGTCCGGTGCTGCGGTGCTCTGTTTGGCATTCCTCGGTTTTGATGCCATCGCCACCATGGCCGAAGAAGCACACGACGCCAAGCGCACTCTACCGCGCGCTATTTTGTTTACCGTCATCAGTGCCGGTGCCATTTTTATCGCCGTCTCCTATGCTGCTCATCTGGCCTATCCCGATTGGCAGTCGCTGATCCCACATCAAGATACCGCCAGCCTGATTATCTCCGAGCATGTCGGCGGCAAGTGGATGTATAACTTCTTTATGGCGACCTACCTGACGGGCGTGTATGCCTCGGCAATGACCGCGCAGACCAGCGTATCGCGCATCTTCTATGCCATGGGCCGTGAAGGGGTATTGCCACGTAAAGTGTTCTTCCATCTGCATCGCAAGTTCCACACGCCATGGCGGGCTATTTTGTTCGTCGCGACAATTTCGCTACTGGCGCTGTTCCTTGACCTGAACTTAGTGGTGTCGATGATTAGCTTTGGCGCGCTAGGCGCTTTTACCTTTGTCAATCTGAGTGTGATAAAGCACTTCCTGATCAATGAGAAGCGCCGTGGCGCATCGGCCATGTTCAAGTATGGGCTGTTACCCATGATGGGATTTGTGATGTCAGTCTGGCTGTGGGTGCATTTAGAGCAGCGCGCACTGGAGGTGGGTTTACTGTGGTTGCTGGCAGGATTTATCTATCTGCTGTGGCTCACCCGTGGTTGGCGTAAATCCCCACCATCAGTGAATCCGGATGATATTTCACATCTGCTGTAAGCCGCTAGTTTAGTGGTAAAAAGGGCCACTGATGTGGCCCTGAGTATGATGAAAACGGTTGTGAGCCAAGGGGTGACCGCACCTCGGGGCACTTCGGCGGCTTACGCCGCTTACGACCCCAACGGCACGTTTCCCCTTGGTTCAGCTTTGTCAGCAGCTATTTCAATAACCTCTACGCGCCCTGCCGACCGCCTCACCCAATTGCCACACCGCCATGGCATAGTGGGTGCTGTGGTTGTAGCGGGTAATGGTGTAGAAGTTAGGTAAACCGTACCAGTATTGATAACCCGTGCCGACATCAAGGCGCAATAGGCTAGCCTCCTGATAGTCGCCCAGTGGCGCTGTTGGGCTTAGCCCCGCCGCAGATAAGGTCGATAGCGGATATTTGGTCTTAAAACCATTATCGAGATTGGGTGCCTGACCATTAGCGGGCACCGCGACTGCCGCCCCTTTCGTCCAGCCGTGAGATTTGAAGTAGTTGGCAACACTGCCAATCGCATCCTCCGGGTCCCACAAATTGATATGGCCATTGCCATTAAAATCAACCGCATAGCTCTTAAATGACGATGGCATAAATTGACCGTAACCCATTGCACCCGCATAGGAACCCCGCAGACTGAGCGGGTCATTGCCCTCAGCACGTGCCATCAGCAAGAAGGTCTCCAGCTCGCCAGTAAAGTACGCGGCGCGGCGCGGATAGGCAAAAGAGAGTGTCGCCAATGCATCAATAATGCGGGTCTTGCCCATCACTCGGCCCCAGCGAGTTTCAACGCCGATGATACCGACGATAATCTCTGGAGGAACCCCATAGATCTCATAAGCGCGTTGCAGCGCCTCTTCATGCTGATTCCAGAAATTCACGCCATTTTGCACATTATCCGGCGTAATAAATTGGTTGCGATAGCGGTTCCAAACCCCATTTGGCCCGGAAGGGCGACCTGAAGTGGGGGCTTGCTTATCCATCAGGCGGATAACCCAGTCCAGCTTTTGGGTCTGGGCCAATACATCATGCAGTTGTTGGCGCTCAAAACCGTGCTCACGCACCATTTTGTCGACAAAACGGGCAGTGTCGGCGTTATAAGCAAAATCACCGTTTTGCAGATGCCCCTGATGTTCCGGTTCAAGTAAAAAACCGCTCTGTATCAAGCCATCGGATGGCGTGGCAGCGGTGGGAGGTGTCGGCTTGCTACTACAGGCAGAGAGCAACGTGAGTAAGGGAAGAATAACAGCCAGATAGCGCATCGAATATCCATGAACCATGCAAAAAAGTGATAGCTATGTTAAGTCATTGTCTGTTGCCAACAAACAGATAAATGCGAGGAAGAGCTTAATACAAGGGGCTGGAGGATTTACCCATACAAAAAATAGCGTTGAAAAATGAAACATCTTGTAGCATATATTGCGAATGATTTTCACTATGATTACCATTTTCTTTCTATACAATCGTTTTGTTTCGCCACTATCAGACCAACCGTTTTCTTCTCTGACCTTTTAAAAGGATGTCGCTATGAAGTTACGTTTCCCCGCTCTCGGCTCTGTCGCACTGCTCTCTTCTTCTATACTGGCTTCCTCAATGATGTTGGCATTTTCTGCTCATGCCGCATCAAATGATGAAGGTATCGTGATTTATAACGCTCAGCATGAAAACCTGGTGAAATCCTGGGTTGATGGCTTTACCAAGGATACTGGCATCAAAGTCACCCTACGTAATGGCGGGGATAGCGAGTTAGGTAACCAACTGGTTCAGGAAGGCAGTGCATCGCCAGCAGACGTTTTCCTAACCGAGAACTCACCCGCTATGGTGCTGGTCGATAATGCCAAACTGTTCGCACCACTGGATGGGGCGACACAAGCTCAGGTGGCTAAAGAGTACCGCCCTGAGCATGGCCGCTGGACTGGCATTGCCGCCCGTAGCACCGTGTTTGTCTATAATCCGGAAAAAATCAGCGAAGCGCAATTGCCTAAATCCATTATGGATCTGGCTAAACCTGAGTGGAAAGGCCGCTGGGCAGCCTCACCATCCGGCGCAGATTTCCAGGCCATTGTCAGTGCTATGCTGGAGCTAAAAGGCGAAAAAGCCACATTAGAGTGGCTCAAAGCCATGAAAACCAACTTTACCGCCTATAAAGGCAATAGCACCGTCATGAAAGCGGTGAATGCGGGCCAAATCGATGGCGGGGTTATCTATCACTATTACCGCTTTGTTGATCAGGCAAAAACCGGCGAAAACAGCGGCAAAACCAAGCTGCATTACTTCAAAAATGAAGATCCTGGCGCGTTTGTGAGTATCTCTGGCGGTGGCGTGTTAGCCTCTAGCAAGCATCCGAAAGAAGCACAAGAGTTCGTCAAATGGATCACTAGCAAATCAGGTCAGGATATCCTGCGCACCAACGATGCCTTTGAATATGCCGTCGGCGTCGATGCGGCTTCAAATCCTAAATTGGTGCCACTGAAAGATCTGCAAGCACCGAAAGTCGAACCATCCAAACTAAATAGCAAGAAAGTGGTTGAATTGATGACAGAAGCTGGCCTGCTGTAATAGAGTCAACTGACTGATTTTTTAGCCCGCCGCGTCTCTAGCCCGGCGGGCATTTAACATGCTGAGTGCCTTGACGATTATGGCCAATATAAGTACCGATGTTGATCCGGTTGCACTGAATAAGGCAGCAACACGGCAGTATAACCACCGCCCAGGCTCTGGGATTGTGGTTATCGCGATTATGCTTTCGCTGCTATCCCTGCTGCCATTGGGGTTTGTTATCGGTATTGCCATCGATACTGGCTGGTCAACCGTCAAAGCACTGGTTTTTCGCCCTCGCGTGGGTGAACTCCTGATCAACACCGCGCTACTGGTGGTTTTTACCTTACCCCTTTGCACCATTATTGGTGTCGCACTGGCGTGGCTGACCGAACGCACCGCCCTACCCGGCAGGCGGATTTGGTCACTGCTGGCTATCGCGCCATTAGCAGTACCCGCGTTTGTGCAAAGTTATGCATGGATTAGTCTGGTGCCCGCCATGCACGGGCTTGGCGCAGGAGTCTTTATCTCTGTCATCGCCTATTTCCCCTTTATCTACCTGCCCGCATCAGCGGTATTGCGCCGTCTCGATCCCGGCCTTGAAGACGCCGCCGCATCACTGGGCAGCACCCCCACTGCGGTATTTTTTAAAGTGGTGCTACCACAGCTAAAATTAGCCATTTGGGGTGGTTCGATACTGATTGCGCTACATTTATTGGCCGAATATGGGCTGTATGCCATGATCCGCTTCGATACCTTTACCACCGCCATTTTTGACCAGTTCCAGTCCACCTTTAATGGCCCGGCAGCCAATATGTTGGCCGGCGTGCTGGCACTATGTTGCCTGGGGTTACTGTTAATTGAGGCCACCAGCCGCGGCTATAATCGCTACGCACGAGTCGGTTCAGGTAGCGCAAGAAGCCAAACCGCTTACGCGATGGGTTCGGCTCTTACCCTATTTTGCCTGTTATTGCCGCTGGTGCTCACCGCCCTTTCGCTGGGCGTGCCCTTTATCACTCTCGCCCGCTGGCTCTATATTGGTGGCATCGATGTGTGGTTGAACCCTGAATTGCTCCCTGCCTTGAAACAGACACTGGCATTAGCACTGAGTGGTGCGGTGATTATCACACTATGCGCCATCCCTATGGCATGGTTATCAGTACGTTACCCAGGGCGTTTGCATCGGCTAATGGAGGGCTGTAATTATGTCACCAGCTCCCTGCCCGGTATCGTGGTCGCGCTGGCACTGGTCACCATCACTATCCGCATTGCCCGCCCGCTGTATCAAACCGAATTCACTATTTTGCTGGCCTACTTATTGATGTTTACGCCACGGGCGTTGATCAGTTTGCGGGCTGGGATTGCCCAAGCGCCAGTTGAATTAGAAAACGTGGCGCGTAGCCTGGGCAAAACGCCCACTCAGGCTATTTGGAGCACCACCATGCGCCTTGCAGCACCGGGCGCTGCCGCCGGAGCAGCATTGGTGTTCCTCGCCATCTCCAATGAGTTGACCGCCACGCTATTACTGGCTCCCAATGGTACTCGCACCCTGGCGACGGGTTTCTGGGCATTGACCAGCGAAATCGATTATGTTGCAGCATCACCTTATGCACTGCTGATGGTGGCACTTTCTCTGCCGCTAACCTGGCTGCTTTATTCTCAATCTCAACGTACGGCAGGACTATGAGCACGCTTGAACTTCAGCAAATCGGCAAGTCTTATCAATCGGTTACCGTATTAGATCGAATTGACTTACAGGTTACCTCGGGTAGTCGCACCGCCATTGTCGGCCCTTCTGGCTCAGGCAAAACCACACTACTACGGATCATTGCCGGTTTCGAAACCCCTGATCACGGCAAAGTGATCCTACAAGGGGTGCCGGTATTTGATAGCACAACTCAAGTACCAGCACATAAAAGAGGAATTGGTTTTGTGCCGCAAGATGGTGCGCTGTTCCCACACTTCACCGTGGCGGGCAACATTGGTTATGGGCTAAAAGGTACAAAACAGGAGAAAGCACACCGGATTGATGAGTTGATGGAGATGGTCGCGCTAGACCGCAGATTGTCCCAACTTTGGCCCCATGAGATCTCTGGAGGGCAACAACAGCGGGTGGCTCTCGCCAGAGCACTCGCACAACGCCCGGTGCTGATGCTGCTGGATGAGCCATTTTCTGCGCTGGATACCGCATTGCGCGCCTCAACCCGCAAAGCGGTCGCCGAACTACTGGCACAGGCAAATATTGCCTCTATTTTAGTGACCCATGATCAAACTGAAGCGCTGTCGTTTGCAGATCAGGTCGCGGTCATGCGCGCCGGTAAACTGGCCCATGTTGGCCCGCCACAAGAGCTTTACCTGCGGCCTATTGATGAACCAACAGCGACCTTCCTGGGTGAAACACTGATCCTTTCTGCCAATATCGACAGCGGATGGGCCGATTGTGCATTAGGTCGGGTCAAGGTTGACGATGCGAAACGCCATGGACTGACGCGGATTATGTTGCGCCCCGAACAAATTACCATGACTCCATTGCCCGTCGCTCATCACTACCCGACTCACTGCCTGGCGAAAATTATTAATATTGATTTTGCCGGTTTTATCTCGACAATTACGTTATATATCGTCGGTAGCGAAGAGAGTGTCGAGATCAAAACCATCAGTCGGGAAGGTATTAGCATAGGCTTAATGGTTGACCTGACGATTATTGGTCAGGCCCATGTCTTTAGTCATTAAAAGCACTGATTAAGACACTAACTCACCTGCTGGCGGCAGATGTTCAGCCAGCAGGTCGCAGTTGATGCCGCAATTGCCGATATTCCAGCAAGGTCAACACAATCACCACCGCATCCAAAATGGTTATCAGAATTAACAGTGGCGAGTGGGTAAAGGTATAGCGATAGAGTTGATAAACAATAAATAAGCTAAAAATCCCCATGGCCATGGGGTAATAACCCAATTTTTTGCGCCATAATCCAATAATGATCCATAGCTTAATCACACCATGGGCCACCAGATAAAAAGCGGCGAAATGTAAGCTGCTGATGGAGAGACTTTGCACAGCATCCAGCAAATAGTTAGCCACGACATCCCCGCGCTCTTCGATAAACTCAACTTGCGTAATGTGATGCAGCAAATTCAGTAAAAACTGCGGCGTGATAAAATACGTTAAAATGCCGGCTATGATCTCCAATACCGCCAGTATCGCTTTTAGCAGCAGACTGATTTCAAAAACAGCATGGATATTCTTTTCCCCGAAGAGATTATTACGCTCAAATCGGTTTCTCATATTCAACATCGCGCTGATTCCCTGCGTGGTAATACAATGAAGAGTCGTGATAGAGAATAGCAGTTTACGTGGGACGGGTTAAAGCACCGGAAAGTCAGCGATTAAATCAAACACAGCGGGGAGAGTAACAGATGCCCCCTGCAACGTCAGGGGGCATCTGCACTAAAGAGAGTTACTGCGCATCTTTACCGTAATTGGGTGAACGTGGCCCATACAGAATACCGTTAGGCGTTCCAGCAGTCAGCATACGTGTACTGGTAACACCGGCAATATCATGACTACGATCAGTGAGGGTATTGCTGATCTGCGTTACCGCAGCTTGAACCAACATGCCGATGACACCACCAGAGGAGTTATCGCCTTCATTGCTGGATGCAGTCGCACTGCCGCTCCACAACAATTTGCCGCTTCTCAAATCAACCAATTTGGCATTCGCCGTGACGCGAGTATCACTGGTGATGATCTGATAAGAGGTACCGTATTGCACTACGGTGATGTACAGCACCGCATCTGCACCAAAGATTTTATGAAGTTTGGCTGGGCTGGCAGCACTGATGTCGCCCGCATTTGTCATACCATTTTGCTTAAATGTCTCTTCCACTACAGCCACTGGCAGCACGTAATAGCCCGCTTCAGATAACGGGTAAGTGACCTGAGACAACATACCATGGCTGGCAGCCACTTCTGGCGATTGGTTCTGTGGCAGCAGCACCAAAATGCTTTTTGGTTTGCTTTGCTTAAATGCAGAGTAGTCCTGCTGTACTGGCTTGGCACAGCCAGTCAACAACAGTGCCATCATGACTGCGCATATTGCGAAAATAGCTCTCATTTAAATGCCCCTTTATCCTTGCTCATCAAGAAATCCATAAACGGAGCAGACTCAGGGAATGCCGTTTTCTCGGTATTGAATTCAGCCATCGCTAAATCCGTATGCCCGGTATTGCCGTACAACATGCCCAAATGAGCATGTAAGCCCGGAGGAACTGGCATGTTTTTCGCACGTGACTTTTCGATATTCTCTTTTAAAGCAGCAATTTGCTGTTCAGGACTGGCATCAGATTTATAGTAATCATAAATCGTCGTTTGGTAGTTATCCCAGTTGTAAATAGGTTTCGGTGCCGTGGCACAACCCGCCAATACAGCGGCAGCCAGCAGCAGAGAGAGCTTTTTCATTAATTTCATGTTGCGGTATCCATACTCGTGATGAAGAATTATTTCGCTATTAACACTTATTTCGCCGGTTGCCATGCACCCGATTCAATACCAGCAACCAGATTGTTGACAGCTTCACGGATAGCCAAGTCCAGCACCTTGCCATTTAAGGTTGAGTCGTAACTTGCCGTCCCACCAAAACCGATCACTTCGCGGTTGGAGAGTTCATACTCGCCAGCACCCTGTGAAGAGAAGACCACTTCAGAGGTCTTTACATTGACGATATTCAGATTGACTTTGGCATAGGCAATCTGAGATTTGCCCCGGCCCAAAATGCCAAATAGCTGACGATCGCCTGTCTCTTTGCGGCCAAACTCGGTTACATCGCCGGTCACGACATAGGTCGCACCCTTCAATTGCTGGTTTTGCCCTGAAATGGCCGCTTCTGTTTTCAGCTCTTCCATATTGGTGCGCTCTAATACGTTAAAGCGGCCAGTTTGTTGTAAGTGCGTCACCAGAATGGTTTTTGACTGGTTCCCCAAACGATCGACACCATCGGAGAATATCCCGCTCATATAGCTTGAACGGTTGTCGAATTTACCCACAGAAATAGGGCTGCGGGGGCCGTTATATTGCGTGCCGTAAGAGGCAACTTTCGCCACTTCTAACGAACGGGAGGACTCAGAGGCGCATCCACTTAATAAGAACGCGGTTATTAACGTGGAAGCTAAAAATATTTTTTTCATCATAAAAGCAATATTCTCAATAAAAGATTGAACGCCATAACTGGAAGAAATAAATAGTAATAATTTAACTTAAGATAAATTATTAGACCTTAAATAGCATAGAGAGATAATAATAACAAAGAGTTATTACTGATAAATGCACACATATTTATCATTGATTTAAAAAGGATTTAAGCGGGTGGATAATAGCAGATGTAAAATATATTTTGAAATATTAAACCCAATCTATGTAGCTAAATTTTACTTAATGTTTAAAAAACGCATTTTATTTAAAGCGAAATTAGTTTATCACTTATTATTATCGTTGATTGTGTAGTAACCAATTGTATGAAAATAGTTATAATGGATGTTTTTTTTTCGTTACTGCGCCGCCTGAAAAACAAGATAATTAGCGGGTAGAATAATAAATTTCGGCTAACGCTGATAAATTGCCATCATTTGGATCAATACATTAAATAAGTAACCCAGACTGGCTGATGTCAGTACAATGCCAGTACTTTGAGTACCACGTTTCCCCACAGGAGTAACACCGTGTTCCACTATCCAGTCAGTTATACCCTCGATGAAGCCAGCGGCGAATACCACATTCAGTATCGCGACTTCCCTGAATTGGCCTCAGTGACTTACTCCCTGGAAGATATTGAGTTGGAAGCACAGGATGGCATTAAGAATGGTATCGCCGCAGAGATGGAAGAGCGTCGTCCAGTCCCTGCTCCGTCGGCGCTGCAAGCTGGTGATATATCCGTTCACGTGCCAATTTTGGTGCGCCTGAAAGCTGAATTGCACAATGCCATGCTCACCACCCATACCCGTAAAGCCGATATGGCTCGCAAGCTCGGTTTGAATGCGGCACAGATGGATCGCCTGTTGGATGTCTATTACGCCTCTAAAGTTGAAGCACTGGAGCAAGCCCTGTATCTACTGGGCTTTGAGGCAGATGTCGCGGTCAGAAAGATCAGTTGATGGCCTTAACACGCCGTTAGGCGGCTTAAAATTCAGTCAACAAAGTAACAAATTGTTATCTATAGATAATTAAAAAAAACGTTAATAGCTTCACACTTCAATACATTGGCTAACAATACTTGCCACTTATGTGTGGAATTGTGATCTAATGCATAAAATTACAGTATTGTAAGTCTCTCCTTGTTGCGATTACATTAGCGCGATCCTATTCATCCATTTGATACTCAGCACAGCAATTGGGATCGTTACTGGCGAGGTAGCTCCAAGGGGAGTTGTTCAGTGAAATATTTCTTTATGGGTATCTCAATCATGTTGGTGGTTTGGATTGGTACTTTCATGATGATGGTCGAGTAATATTGACTCGAACCATTCACCATCTGACATCGTATAAAGGGCGCATTTGCGCCCTTTATCATTCTTATGTTTAGCGACTCATCTGCCCGGCATCATTCTGCGCAATGTATCATCACCGCGAATATAGTGATGATAGAGTGCCGCCAGAACGTGAACCCCAATCACAAAATAGCCCAAATTGGCGATTAGCTCGTGGGTCTGCTTAAGGTAGGATCGCGCTTCATCATTTGGTGTCACCCACTGCGGCACCTGCCAGCCCAGTAAAAACCAGGTTTTCCCGCCGTAAGCTTGCGCCAGTACGCCCAGTATCGGCAAAGATAAGAACATCAGATACAGCCCCCAATGCAAAATATGAGCACCTAACAGCTGCCAATCCGGTAATTTCGGGGTGATAGCGGGTGTCACATTTCGATGGCGCAACCAAAGGCGCATCAGCATCAATAGCCAGACAGAAATACCAAAATTGAAATGCAGATTTTTCACTAATGTTCGATCTTCATCAGGCACGCTGTCACTGAGCAACATGGCCGCATAGGTCAAAATCAGCATCAATAGGGTTAGCCAATGCAGGGTTATTTGGGGTAACGAATAGCGATCTCTCATAGCTGCCCACTCCAATATGTCACAAAAATTTGCTTCATCAATGATGAGTATGGTGTATCACAGCTGAAGAGAACATTAAGGAGCTATTGGTATTATTTTGCAAAAGAGCACTGTTATTCTGACCGATCACCTTAAGCAATCAGCCAGAATCGTGATTACATGGCTAAAACAGCGCGTTACGCCGTTTCATCTGGTGTAGGTTTACTTGGTTTTAGCAAACCATCAGCGCGGAACATACTTTTAATGCCGCGCACCGCCTGACGGATCCGGTCTTGGTTCTCAATTAGCGCAAAACGAACATGGGTATCACCGTAATCGCCAAATCCAATCCCCGGCGAGACACAAACTTTCGCTTGTGAGAGCAGACGTTTAGCAAACTCGAGCGACCCTAAATGCGCGTAAGGCTCTGGAATTTTAGCCCAAACATACATCGAGGCTTTCGGGTTTTCGACCATCCAGCCCGCTTCATGCAGCCCGCGCACCAAGGCGTTACGACGTTGGCGATATTGCTCGGCGATATCTCGCACGCACTGCTGATCCCCCTCCAGCGCCGCAATGGCCGCAACCTGTAGTGGGGTAAAAGTGCCGTAATCGTGATAGCTCTTAATGCGCGCCAGCGCATTGACCAGTTCAGGATTGCCGACCATAAAACCAATGCGCCAACCGGCCATATTGTAACTTTTGGATAAGGTGAAAAACTCAACCGCAATCTCTTTCGCACCAGGAACCTGCATGATTGACGGCGCTTTCCAGCCATCATAGACAATGTCGGCATAGGCCAGGTCATGCACCACCAGCACGTCATATTGCTTCGCCAGCGCCACGACTCGCTCGAAAAAGTCCAGTTCGACACACTGTGCCGTCGGGTTAGAGGGGAAGCCGAGGATCATCATTTTCGGTTTAGGAATGGTTTCGCGGATCGCGCGCTCCAGCTCACCGAAGAAATCAATGCCCTCAGTCAGTGGCACCGAACGCACTTGTGCGCCAGCAATGACCGCACCATAAATATGAATCGGGTAGCTCGGGTTTGGTACTAGCACGGTATCACCGTGATCCAGTGTTGCCAGCATCAAATGCGCCAGCCCCTCTTTCGAGCCAATAGTGACAATCGCTTCGCTTTCCGGGTCAATCTCCACCTGGTAGCGATCGGCATACCAGCGGGAAATGGCCCTGCGCAGGCGTGGGATCCCACGGGAGGTTGAATAGCCGTGGGTGTCTTCACGTTGCGCGACACTGCACATTTTCTCAACGATATGTGGCGGTGTCGGGCCGTCCGGATTACCCATACTGAAATCAATAATGTCTTCACCACGACGGCGCGCCGCCATTTTTAGCTCAGAGGTGATATTGAAAACATAAGGGGGAAGACGTTCAATTCGGGTAAAACGACGTTTGGAAGGGGATTCAGCCATAATTTCCTCGGGATACGTGAGCGCCCGGACCATCCGAGCGACGCAGACCAGCAAATGGTCTATTTATGAACATATCCCAGTGCCGTATTGGTGTCGAGTGGCTGCTCATAAATATCTCACTCATCGGAGAAGTGACTACGGCTGAAATTCGTGGTTAAGCATCCCCAAAACCCAATCATCACACCACTGCCCACCCAACTGATAGTTATCACGCAAAGTGCCCTCCAACTGAAAACCACAGCGCTCTAGCAGCCCCCGAGAAGCATGATTTCCCACCGTGACAGTCGCTTTCATTTTATGGAACAAGCACTGCTGGAAGCCAAACGCCAATACCGCCATCAGTGACTCTTTGGCAAAACCTTTGCCCTGATAAGAGGGCAACATGGCATAGCCCACCTCAGCTTGCTGTAACGACAACCATTCAGCTAAAAATCCCGTCAACCCCACGGGTTGCCCGCTTCTCTTTTCGCGGATAACCAGGCATAGCCAATGGCTGGCGCTCTTTTCCCACGGCAGCAACCGCGACTCAAACCGCGCACGAATTTCAGCTAAATCCATCGGATCAGAGATATAACGCTGGATCTCTGGGTCTTGATATAAACGTAAAAACAGCGGCCAATCCTGCTCGTTAAGACTATCGAGCAGCAGCCGTGGTGTTTTTAGTGAAATAGGGGAACGACTGAACATTTGAATCACAGGTGCCATTTTTCTCTCAAATTATGATGTTAGCCAGAAAAAGAGGATCGAAAATTAAAGGGGAAATTTCGTCATAACCTCATCCCTTTATTCTTCTCCATTTTACTTGAATAATGTTTACTCCAAGATAACAAAAAACAAACAAATGGTCAGCACCACCCGACCCGTGCCACCGCCTCAACCCTACCGCTATCGGAGAATCAGCATTATGGCTTCATTACAAATAGACGATATTCCCGCAGCAATCAAAGCGGTGAAACAACAATTACGTCAGGCGCTACCTGATTACCAGCAGGTATTTCAAGCCGTTGAAGAGAACATTCGCCAGCAAGTTACCGAAATTCGCCGCACTCTGGCGCAGGGTGAAAACCCCGTCCCACGTATTCATGCTGATGATATTATCAATGGCAAAGTGACTGATGAACAAAAAGCGCAAATAAAGCAACGGGGATGCTGTGCCATTCTTGGTGTTTTCCCGACAGAAAAAGCCGCCGCCTGGAACCGTGAAATCGGTAACTATCTGGATCGTAATAACTTTGTCGAGCGCCTGAAAAATGCCGCCGAAGATAATTACTTTGGCGCCCTGGCTGCCAGCAAGCCACAAATTTACGGTATTTATTGGTCAACACCGCAAGTTGAAGCCCGTCAGGATCAGCGCATGAATGCGGTACAGATATTCTTGAATAATCTGTGGCAAACCGAGAGCAACGGCAAGCAGCATTTTGATGCTAACCGCGTCGTGACCTATGCTGACCGCACTCGTCGCCGCCCGCCAAAATCCTCCTCTCTGGGCCTGTCACCCCATGTGGATGGCGGCTCCATTGAGCGCTGGCTGGATGAAAACTTCCGCCATGTCTATCGTCACGTATTCTCTGGTGAATGGCAGAAGTATGATCCATTCGCGGCAGAAGGTCGCCCAGAAGTGCGCGAGTTCCCGTCACCGGCAGTATGCTCGATGTTCCGCACCTTCCAGGGCTGGACCGCGCTGACACCTCAACGTACTCATGCCGGAACATTAAACGTTATCCCAATCGCCAATGCCATGGCCTATATCTTGTTGCGGGCTATTCAGGATGATGTTGCCGACGATGACCTCTGTGGTGCCGCGCCAGGTCGTGCACTGTCAGCTTCCGAACAGTGGCATCCTCTTTTAATCGAAGCGATTTCCCCTATTCCTGACTTGGAAGCGGGCGACACCGTATTTTGGCATTGCGATGTGATTCACTCAGTAGAAAACGAGCATAATGGTGAGTTTGACAGCAATGTGATGTACATCGCCGCCGCCCCATGGTGCGAAAAAAACGCCGCCTACTTGCCGCGCCAGTTAGCCAGCTTTATTGATGGTCGCTCGCCACCAGACTTCGCCGCCGATGATTTCGAAGTTGATTTTTCCGGCAGAGCGACTGCCGAAAACCTGACCCCGATAGGCAAGCAGCAACTGGGGATGACTGAATAATTTTATCCCGCCACTCTCCCTGCCGGAGCCTGGCCTCCGGCAGCCCCTCGATAGCACGGATAAAGTAGCAGTCAGCTGCCCTTTTCCTTATAGTTAGCCGCTTATTCGCCTCAAGATCTGACTATCTTCGACCTAAGATCCCAGCTCGTAGCCAAGAGAAAATAGCGTGCACCAGATATTTGAAATGCTACTGGCGGTGTTTGATCGCGCCGCACTAATGCTAATTTGCCTGTTCTTCCTGACCCGCACCCGCCTGTTCCGTCAGTTACTGCAAAAAGAGAAGCACACCCCGCTGGAGCTGGCTGCCGTGACGGCAATTTTCTCGCTATTCGCGATTTTCGGTACTTATTCCGGTATTAACGTCGAAGGTTCATTGGTCAATGTCCGTGTTATTGCCGTCATGTCTGGCGGAATTCTCTTTGGCCCATGGGTCGGGATCATGACCGGATTGATCGCCGGATCTCACCGCTACTTGATTGATATTGATGGTATTACCTCGGTTCCCTGCCTGATTACCAGTATTATTGCTGGCCTGATGTCGGGCTACATCAACCTGAAAGTGAAGAAAGAGCGGCAATGGAGTGTCGGTATTTTAGCGGGCATGATTTGCGAATCACTGACCATGCTATTGGTGGTCATCTGGGCCAAACCGACGGCATTAGGCATCGATATTGTCTCTAAAATTGCTATTCCGATGATTTTAGGCGCGGTGTGTATCGGGCTGATTGTGCTGCTGGTGCAGAGTGTCGAGGATGAAAAAGAGGTGATTGCGGCACGGCAGGCCAAACTCGCCCTGGATATCGCCAATAAAACCTTGCCCTATTTCCGCAATATTAATGGCGAATCCTTACGTAGCGTATGCGAAATTATTCGCAACGATATCAAAGCAGATGCGGTCGCTATCACCGATACCCAGAATATTTTGGCTTATGTGGGAGTCGGGGTTGAAACCTACGATATCGGCCATGAGATTATCAGTGATATCACCAAAGAGAGTATTCAGCGCGGTAAAATTACCATCCGCAATAACGATGAAGTTCACCGCACACCGCAAATTCACTCGCTGATTATTATCCCGTTATGGGAAAAAGGTGAAGTCACGGGTTCGCTGAAAATCTATTATTGCCATGCCCATAAAATCACCTATTCGCTGAAAGTCATGGCGGTGGGTTTGTCGCAGATTATCTCAACCCAAATTGAGGTTTCCCGCATCGAGCAACTGCGTGAAATGGCGAATAAAGCGGAAATGCGCGCACTGCAAAGCAAAATTAACCCGCACTTTTTATTTAATGCTTTGAATGCGATTTCGTCGTCAATCCGCATTAATCCAGACACCGCCCGTCAATTGATCATCAATTTATCTCGCTACTTGCGCTATAACCTTGAGCTAAATGATGAACAAATTGATATCCGCAAAGAACTCCATCAAATTCAGGACTATATCGCCATTGAGCAGGCCCGGTTCGGCAGCAAATTGACGGTTATTTATGATATTGACGACGATATTGCGCTGAAAATCCCTAGCCTGCTGATCCAACCTTTGGTGGAAAATGCCATTGTGCACGGCATTCAGCCCTATCGTGGCAAAGGCGTGGTGGTCATTGCGGTCAAAGAGCAGGGCGATCAAATTAAAATTTCAGTGAAAGATACCGGTAATGGTATTAATCCAGAAACCATTGAGCGCGTCGCCAATAATGAAATGCCGGGCAATAAAATCGGTTTACTGAATGTGCATCATCGGGTGAAATTACTCTATGGCGAGGGTTTACAGATCCGCCGCATGGAACCGGGCACCGAAATCTCTTTTTATATCAGCAAAAATGGCGGCAAAATCCATGCAGAACCCAGCATTTCAGCCGGAGTTTAACCCGTGAAAGCAATCATTGTTGAAGATGAGTTTCTGGCTCAGGAAGAGTTGAGCTACCTGATTCACCAGCACAGCCACATCACCATTGAGGCCACTTTTGAAGATGGGTTAGATGTGCTTAAATACCTGCAAAATCATCAGGTTGATGCTATTTTTCTCGATATTAATATTCCGTCGTTAGATGGCGTATTGCTGGCTCAAAACATCAGCAAATTTACCCATAAACCCTATATTATCTTTATCACCGCCTATAAAGAACATGCGGTTGAAGCATTTGAGATTGAAGCATTCGACTATATTTTGAAGCCGTACCATGAGTCACGTATCGTCACCATGCTGCAAAAGCTGGAAGCACTGCATCAGCGTGATGGTCAAAATAGAGAGCAAACCAGCAGCCCCACTCCCCGTGCAGCGGCACATACCATCAATCTGATGAAAGACGAACGCATCATCGTCACTGACATCAATGATATCTACTATGCGACGGCGCAGGAGAAGGTCACGCTGGTCTACACCCGCCGCGAAGAATTCATCATGCCGATGAATATCACTGAGTTTTGTAGCCGCTTGCCGGAGGAGTATTTCTTCCGTTGCCACCGCTCTTATTGCGTCAATTTAGCCAAAATCCGTGAAATCGTCCCTTGGTTTAACAACACTTACATCCTGCGGCTCAGTGAGCTGGACTTTGAAGTCCCGGTCAGCCGCAGCAAGATAAAAGAGTTTAGGCAACTGATGCGCCTTTAAGTGCATTTCACTCCACGTGGAATGCAGCTCATTCCCCTTTCGATCTATAGCTATTAGCCCGCCCGTATACTGGCTTCATTCGGCGGGCTGATAACACCTCAACACAAGATTTCTGGTGCTCCATCAGCGCGTAACTTTTAGGCTTCCGACGCTATTTATCTCCATCAATAGCCATATTCGGGCCACATTGCATTGATGTTTAAGGAGTCCGGCATGAGCAGTAAACCGGTAAATCGTTGGCTAATCGTTGTAGGTACTATCATTGTTCAGATGGGTCTGGGCACAATCTATACATGGAGCTTATTTAATCAGCCCCTGGGGGAGAAGTTCAGTTGGTCATTGGGGGCGGTTGCAACCACCTTCTCTATCACCAGCTTCTCTCTGGCTATTGCGACACTCTTTGCAGGTCGCCTGCAAGAACGTATTGGTATCCGCAAGCTGACGCTGATTTCCGGCATCATTCTCGGTTTGGGATTGATTGCCAGCTCCTTTGCCACCTCACTGGGGATGATCTATCTGCTGGCGGGGATTGTGGTTGGTTTTGCCGATGGCACCGCCTACATCACCACGTTGTCGAATCTGATTAAGTGGTTCCCGGAACGCAAGGGGCTGATTTCAGGTATCTCCGTCGGGGCATTTGGCACCGGTAGCCTGCTATTCAAATATGTGAATGCCAGCTTAATTGCTAATCAGGGCGTGTCGTTGGCGTTCTTCTACTGGGGTATTATTGTGATGCTATTGGTCGGGGCGGGTTCTTTCCTGCTGCGGGAAAAAGTGGTCACACCACCAATTGCCAACAGCCAACCAACAGCTAACGCGGGGCGCGACTTTAGCGTTGGTGAGATGCTGGCGGTCAAAGAGTCCTACTTCCTGTTTATCATCTTCTTCACCGCCTGTATGAGTGGCCTATATCTGATTGGTATCGTGAAAGACTTAGGTGTACAGCTGGCAGGGATGGATTTAGCTACGGCGGCAAATACCGTTTCAGCTATCGCCATCTTTAACACCGCCGGACGAATTATTTTGGGGGCGCTATCCGATAAAGTGGGCCGCCTGCGGGTGATTAGTTTCACCTTGCTGGTCACCACCCTGGCGGTATCCGTGTTGACCTTTGTGCCGCTGACTCACGCCCTGTTCTTCCTGTGCGTTGGGGCCATTGCTTTCTGTTTCGGCGGCAATATCACCGTGTTCCCCGCCATCGTCGGCGACTTCTTTGGCCTGAAAAACCACAGCAAAAACTACGGGGTCATCTATCAGGGCTTTGGATTGGGCGCATTGGCAGGTTCATTTATTGCCGCGCGGCTGGGGGGATATCACGCCACCTTTATCGTCATCGCGGTGCTGTCAGTGCTCTCCTTGCTGCTGACTCTCATTATCAAGCCACCAAAAGGTGCCGCCACCGAGGCAGAAAGCACTATTTCCGCCCCTGCCGGCACCACCGCCAGTAGCCATGCTTGATAGGTGAGACTATTTAGCCATAAAAAAGCAGAGCCTTAGCTCTGCTTGAGGTTATTGACAAAGTGCCAGCGGCGGAGAGGGCAGGTAGATCGTAAAGACGCCGTAAATCCATCCATGGAGGCTCGAACCGCGCCCTCCCTGGCGCGGACGCTTTACTCTTCTATCTGCCCTCACCTCTTGAGATCGAGTCGTCGAGATTTGTTATCAGTCTGAAGCAGATCCAAAGCTTTGCTTGCTTCAACGGGTAACACGAAAGCTAACACCCCTGCGGCTTCAAGGACGAAGGGTATGACCTAGCGTCTGGCGCAGATAAGCCCCCGCGCCCAATAATCCCGGCTGTTGATGGGTAATCATATAAACCGGAATGTCATGCAGGAAATCTTTGAAGCGGCCTTTATCTTCAAAAGCACCACGGAAACCGGAGGCTTTAAAGAACTCCATAAAGCGCGGCACGATACCGCCCGCGATATATACGCCGCCAAAGGTGCTGAGATTCAACGCCAAATTGCCGCCAAAACGCCCCATGATGACGCAGAACAGCGACAATGCGCGGCGACAGTCAGTGCAGCTATCAGCCAGCGCCCGCTCTGTGACATCTTTCGGTGCCAGATTCTCTGGCAGGCGGGCATCAGAGATAACGATCGCCCGATAGAGATTAACCAACCCCGGCCCAGAGAGTACCCTCTCGGCAGAGACATGGCCCAGTTCCTGACGCAATACCGCCAGGATCCGGTCCTCTTCTTCGCTATTTGGCGCAAAATCGACATGCCCGCCCTCACCCGGCAGAGTTATCCAGCGGCGATCCACATTAACTAAATGCGCCACCCCCAACCCAGTACCCGCACCATACACTGCTATCGGTTTGCCCGGCTGGGGCGCAGTGCCGCCAAATTGCAGCACATCTTGCGCGGACAGCACCGGGATCGCCATCGATACCGCAGTGAAATCATTAATCACTTCTAAATGATTCAGCCCCAAACTCTGCTTCATGGCGGCAATGGAAAATGCCCAAGTATGATTGGTCATTGCGACCCAATCGTCGGTAATTGGGCAAGCAATGGCGATACAGGCATCTGTTATTGTCACTGTATGCTCTGACAAATATTGCCGAATCACATCTTCCAAACTGTCGTATTCCAGCCCTGAATATGTTTTTGCTTGTGATATTTCGCCCGTCGCCACAGCGCAAAGCGCCAAACGGGCATTAGTGCCGCCAACGTCACCCACCAGGGCATAGCTCGTCATCAGAAACTTCTCCGTTACAGGGATGCTTAACTTCTACTTTCACCACTGTAAAATTAGGTTGGAGAAACAACAATCTCAATGCGGTAAACCCTTTCGCTTTGCGATGACGATCACATAAAAACGTTTCAGCAACGGCAAAATACCGCTGCTGAAAGTGAAAAATGGCGATTAACTCTCAGATGATCCTCGACCTTTTTCTGGTGCTGGGACCAACATCGCAGGCTGACGGACACGGATAATTCGCATCCGCAAGCCGTCATAGGCCCAGTTATAAACAATGGTGTAAGGCAGGAAGAACAGGAAGAAACCGATCTCCAGCATAAGTGCCTGTAGCAGCGAAACGCCCAATACATAAGCCGCAATCGGCAAACCAACCAGGATAAAACCGGCTTCAAAGCCCAAGGCATGGAGTACTCGCACACCCAGAGTTTTGGCTACCCGGCTAACGGGCCAGAAATAATCGAACAGGCTGTTATAAATAATATTCCACAGCATCGCCACGGAAGAGAGAATAATAGTCAAGGTTCCCATTTGCAGGATTGAACGATCCAGCAACCATGCCCCAATTGGTGCACAAATCGCAACGGCGATCACTTCAAAACCGATAGCATGGATAAACCGCTCAGAAAGAGATTTGTGATGAACTTGCATAAAACACCTATTTAATTAACCGACAATTGATTGTCTGGGGTGATTATCATCGCTTTTTAAGATAGATTGAAAATAGAACCCATCGATAAAATAGATACTTTATGCACTATTCTCCCGAAGCTTTGATTGCCTTTGTTGAAGCCGCCGCACTCGGCTCGTTTTCGGCGGCCGCCCGTAAGCTACGCAAAAGTCAGTCGACGATCAGCACCGCCATCGCCAATCTGGAGGCAGATCTGGGGTTGTCGCTATTTGATAGACAGGCACGCCAGCCAGTGTTAACCGATCATGGCCGCCGAGTGTTGTCCCACGTGCAAGAGATTCTGGCCGCCAGCGAACGGCTGGATTCGCTGTCAATTCGTCTGGCCGGTCAGGTTGAAACCCGACTGACCTTTGTACTGTCCGACACCTATCAGCCGACACATCATGAAAATCTGCTGCGCCGATTTGAGCAGCGCTACCCTGATATCGAATTTGAGTGCCTGATCGCCGAAGATGCCGACGTCATTGACCTATTACAGCTCAGGCGCGCGCACATTGGTGTGGTAGAGGTTCAAAGCAGCTATCCGCCGGACGTTGCAGCCCGCCGCTTATCCGCTCAAACTGAAATGGCAATATTTGTGCAAGCTGACCACCCGCTGGCAAAGCTGCCTCAAGTTCACCGCGAGCAGTTGGCCACCACCCGCCAACTCTGTCTCAACACCTACAATCGCACCGAACGCAATCAGCCACAGGGATTAATCTGGTCGGCACCCAGTTATTTAATGTTGTTGGAAATGGCCGAGCAGGGCTTCGGTTGGGCGATTTTGCCTCGCTGGCTGGTTGATCAATACAGCCGCAGAAAACTGGTGCCGTTATCGACTATTGGCTGGCCAAAAATGATCTCTATTGATGCAGTTTGGTCGAAAAAAAGCCCGCCAGGTCCGGCAGGCTATTGGTTGTTGGAGCAGTTAACCGGTGATATCAAATAGCCCCATTCCGAGCTTCAAGCGCTTTGATTAGCTAACACCGTCATCATTTACTGCCCTCCCTATTCTGGGACGAACCACTGCTGATCAACTCTGTGATCCTGCCAACTTCATCAACCAGTGAAAACGCATACACTAAAGTGTCATTTACTCTCTTCAATAAGGGGCATCATGGTCTATCAAGCAGCGTCCTCCCGCTATCAGGAGATGAAATATCATCATTGTGGTCGTAGTGGGCTAATGCTTCCCGCCATCTCTCTGGGCCTGTGGCATAACTTTGGTGACAGCACGCTGTATGAAAATAGCCGTAATCTCATTCACCGCGCTTTTGATAGGGGCATCACTCATTTCGATTTAGCCAATAACTATGGCCCTCCTCCCGGCTCTGCTGAGCTGAACTTTGGTCGGATCCTACAGCAGGATCTGCGCCCTTATCGTGATGAGCTAATTATCTCCTCCAAAGCGGGTTACACCATGTGGCCCGGCCCTTACGGTGACTGGGGTTCGAAGAAATATCTGGTAGCCAGCATCAATCAAAGCTTGCAACGTATGGGGCTGGATTATGTTGATATCTTCTATCATCACCGTCCCGACCCTAATACCCCATTGGAAGAGACCATGGCCGCCTTGGATCTGCTGGTGCGCCAGGGGAAAGCACTCTATATCGGTTTGTCCAACTATCCTGCTGAGCAAGCGCGTCAGGCATTTGAAATTCTGGCGAAGCTGGGTACACCTTGTCTGATCCATCAACCTAAATATTCCCTGTTTGAACGCTGGATTGAAGCCGACCTGCAAGATGCGCTGGATGAATACGGCGTGGGGTCGATAGCCTTCTCCCCACTGGCTGGAGGATTATTGACGGATCGCTATTTAGCGGGTATACCGCAGGACTCTCGTGCCGCCAGCAACAGTAAATTCCTTAATCCTGAACAACTTACGGCAGAAAAACTGACTAAAGTTCGTCGACTCAATGAGCTGGCGCTTGCTCGTGGGCAGAAATTGTCGCAGATGTCTTTAGCTTGGGTATTACGCGATGGGCGGGTGACATCAGCACTGATTGGTGCCAGCAAAATCAGCCAGATTGATGACGCCGTGGGGATGTTGGCGAATAGTGAATTCAGCGCTGAAGAGATAAGCATAATCGAAGCCATTTTGGTGTAAACGCTCTCCCTTTAAAACATCGGCAGGGGTACTCAACGGCCCCTGATCCATTCGCCCCTATCACTCCCACAGATAAATCCTAAATCTATATTTTACAGTTTTATCCGAATCCCAGCAGCGGGTGAACCGTTTAAGATACGAACATACAAATAAGGTCTGGTAAGGATCAATCATGCTAAAGGTGACCGAGTTTAAGTCGACGATGTTGAAACTGAGTGTCGTAAGACCAAGAAGAGTAAAACCCCTGCTGCTGCTAACAATATTAGCCTGGCTACCGCTCATTCCGATGGCCAATGCTGAGAGCATTGAGTTATTGCCCAGTGTTACTTTGAACATTGGCGAGCAAGATCGTAGCGGGAATTATTGGGATGGTTATGACTGGCGTGACCGCCAATGGTGGCAAGATCATCAAGGGCGGGATTTAGGTGAACGTAACCGCCATGGGCATTACTGGGATGGACATCGCTGGCAAGATAGAGATTGGTGGAAGAAGAATTATTATTACCGTGAAGGCCGCTACTGGAAATACGATAAGCACTATGACAAACACGGTAAAAAGGATTATCAAGGTAAAAACCACCCTCGAGGTAAAGGTCACGGCCACGATCATCACGATGATGATTAACTAAAGAGGCGCAGGCAGGTTATTTAACTCCGCCCGCCTCAATAGGTTAAATTAAGCTAATCAGCAGATAAGCATTTAGCCCAATCACGAATAAGACGACTAATTTACCCAGAATTTGAGTGAATTTTGTATCAACCAAATCCCCCATCAACTCTTTATTACCGGTGAAAACCAGCAATGGCACCAGCGCCAGCGCAATACCAAAACTCAGTAATACCTGACTCATCACTAATATTTGTGTTGCATCTATTCCTACCAGAATCACAATAAAGGAGGGCAACATGGTCACCGAGCGGCGCAGCCACATTGGAATATAGAACCGGACAAAACCCTGCATAACCACTTGCCCCGCCATCGTACCGACGACAGTGGATGAAAGCCCCGCCGCGATTAAGCTCAAACCAAAAACAGTGGCGGCGGCATTACCCAGCAGGGGCTGTAGGGTCAAATAGGCCTCTTCTATCTCAGCGACGTCCTGATAACCGCTGAAATGAAAAGCCGCGGCGGCAGTTGCCATCATCGCCAGATTGACGAAACCGGCAATGGTCATCGCAATCGCCACATCAAATCGGGTCGAAGCATAACGCTGAGCTTTGGACTCGCTCCCTTCCGCCTGAGTTAATGCTGAATGCAGATAAATAACATGCGGCATGATAGTCGCCCCCAGCACACCGGCAGCTAAGAATACCGCGTTACCATTGGGTAAATTTGGGATGAGCATCCCACGACCAAGTGCCGCAATATTGGGTTGAGAGAAAATCAGCTCGACGATATAGGCGGCCGCAACAAACAATAACAAGCCGCCGACCACCAACTCGATAGGCTTTTGCCCCCTATTTTGCAGCATAAGAATAAGGAAAGTGGCAATCCCGGTTAACACTGCCCCCTCCAGTAGCGTAACCCCCAGCAGTAATTTGAAGCCGATGGCGGCCCCGATAAACTCAGCCAGATCGGTCGCCATCACAATAATCTCGGCTTGCACCCAGTATGCCCAAACCACGGGTCGTGGGAAGCGGTCGCGGATATGCTCCGCCAGATTCTTGCCCGTCGCAATACCGAGTTTGGCAGAGAGCAGCTGAACTAACATCGCCATCACGTTGGCCCACACCACCACCCATAGCAAGGTATAACCGAACGAGGCACCGGCCTGAATATTAGTCGCGAAATTACCGGGATCAATATAAGCAATGGCGGCGATAAAAGCAGGCCCCATCAGGGAAAGTTTAACTCTCCTTGATGTACGGCGGGATGTATCGACAGCACGGCTATTTAGCATTCAGTATTACCCTTGGAAAATGAGGTCTTCTTTACTTACTATTCATAATATCTAAATGATAATAATTATCAAGCGCATTTAGATCAGTAAAAATTATCTCTTTAATAGACGATCCCAATTAATCTGCCATCTCATTATCATTGGCTTTTGATTGCTAGAAAGTAGAGCTAAATGTGACATTACTATTTTCAAGGCAGGCGCTACAATTATTCAAGCTAGCATAGCTAACCTACTGCCACAGCAAATGATTAACAGCGTTTTTTTTGTGACCAACCCCACTAATTTGTTTGCATTTATGAAAACGAATTTCTATATTTGCTGCCTACATCTCGTTTTTAATGTAGCCGTTACATAAAATGTCCACCAAAATCTAGCCTGCCTCAAATTTGGAGCACACATGTCCCATATTCTGCAGTTTGCGTTGGCCTTAGTCGTGGTGGCCATATTAGCTTTGGCGATCTGTAAAGATCGTAAAAGTATTCGCATTCGGTTTGTTATTCAATTGCTAGTTATTGAAGTGTTGTTGGCGTACTTCTTCCTTCATTCGGAAGCTGGATTAGGTTTTGTGAAAGGATTCGCCGGTCTATTCGACAAATTACTTGGATTCGCCGCGACCGGTACTGATTTTGTCTTTGGCAATATGGGTGATAAAGGTCTCGCATTCTTCTTCCTGAGAGTGTTATGCCCTATCGTCTTTATCTCTGCTCTAATTGGTATTTTGCAATACATCAAAGTGCTGCCGGTCGTTATTCGGATTATCGGGACTTTATTATCCAAAGTTAATGGCATGGGCAAGTTGGAATCATTCAACGCCGTCAGTTCATTGATTCTGGGCCAGTCTGAAAACTTCATCGCTTATAAAGACATTTTGGGCAAAATGTCTGAAAAACGCATGTACACCATGGCGGCGACTGCAATGTCGACAGTCTCTATGTCGATTGTCGGTGCTTATATGTCAATGCTGGACGCGAAATTCGTGGTCGCAGCACTGGTGCTTAACATGTTCAGTACCTTTATCGTGTTGTCGTTGATCAACCCGTATAAAGCGGAAGATGAAGAGGAGTTACAACTCAGCAACTTGCATGAAGGCCAAAGTTTCTTTGAAATGCTGGGTGAATATATCCTGGCCGGTTTCAAAGTAGCCATTATCGTTGCTGCTATGCTGATTGGTTTCATCGCATTAATTGCCGCAATGAATGCCTTATTCAGCTTGCTGTTCGGGATTAGCTTCCAGGGGATCCTGGGCTATGTGTTCTTCCCGTTTGCCTGGGTCATGGGCGTACCGACTCATGAAGCTTTGCAAGTCGGTGGTATCATGGCAACTAAACTGGTTTCTAACGAATTCGTGGCAATGATGGATTTGCAGAAAGTCGCATCAGAACTCTCACCACGTAGCGTGGGTATTTTGTCGGTATTCCTGGTTTCATTCGCTAACTTCTCTTCTATCGGTATCGTAGCCGGTGCGATTAAGGGTCTGAATGAACATCAAGGCAACGTGGTTTCTCGCTTCGGTCTGAAACTGCTATACGGCTCTACACTGGTCAGTGTGCTGTCCGCCTCTATCGCCGGCCTGGTGCTCTAAGCTTCAGAAAAAACTCTCTAAAAAGGCGCTACGGCGCCTTTGAGGTTATTGACAAAGCCGCCTGAGCAGAGAGAACAGGCAGATCGTAAAGACGCCGTAAAATCATCCCTGATGGCTCGAGCCGCGCCCTCCCTGGCGCGGACGCTTTACTCTTCTGCCTATCCTCGCCGTTATCGATCGAGTCATCGGGGTTTGTCAGCAGTCTGAAAGGCGCTACGGCGTCTTTTTTTATGTCTGTGATTCAGGGCTGACGAATTTGTTTGAGTGATGATTTATTTTGAAACTGGCAGACTGGAGAATGCACTGGGTGTTGGGTGTTGGGTGTTGGGTGTTGGGTGTTGGGTGTTGGGTGTTGGGTGTTGGGTGT
>NZ_CAWQAF010000024.1:47668-47790 GCF_963892745.1 Yersinia sp. Marseille-Q3913
TTGGAACGGGGAATAGCTGGATACTTGATATAATGCTGTGTCGTGCGGGATAACTTGTACTGCTACATAATGGTGGGTCGTGCGGGATTCGAACCTGCGACCAATTGATTAAAAGTCAACTG
>NZ_CAWQAF010000025.1:0-47741 GCF_963892745.1 Yersinia sp. Marseille-Q3913
TAATCAGGGTGGTGCACTTTTACACCATAATTCCCCGATCCCTTGGTCTACTTTTTCACAATATTTAACATTCTCCGTCAACAAAGCTGTAATAAATCCTGTTCATAAAACACTTATCAATACCGCTTATATCATATCACTGAGCCTCATCAAATAATGACATCAAAAAGCGGAGGGAAACTTAAAATGAAATAAAATTGCCACCAAAATAGTTAGCTGGTAATTTCAGGTAAAATCAGAGATGAAATTAATTTATTGGGAAGCTATTTTTTCTTATAAACATCCGCTGTGCCATGAATCTTATTATTAGTATTAGCGGAAGTCAGAACATAGATATCACCGCCTTTTTCGTCAGCCTTTTTGGATAGTTCAGCTTTTGCATCCAATTGAGAGACTTCACCTGCAGTAGAAATACTTCCTACCTTTATATAATTATCTTTCACTTTTTCAAAATCTATTTTTTGACATCAATTCTGCTGCAGTTGAATTAAAGGCGAGTGTACTAACAAAAAGAGCCAGCATGACTTTTTTCATATGATATTTCCTTGTAACTAGTTGCAAGTATGATGCTTAAATGAAACCGCAATAAATATATAGTTTACACAGGTTACTTAATCAAGTTGAAGTGGCTATTTATTCTATTTTTCGTATAAAATACTATGTTGACAATATTTCGCAATGAGTAAAGCTCTCTTTTTTCTCAGATGAACAATTTCTCTTGTTGTCCAGGGAGGGGTAACAAGAGAAATTAATACTCAGCACTCTAAATAAGATCCCAATAGATAACCGCGCTGTTCAATCGTCTGCTTTAATGTCGGCGAAGTCAGTACCTCCAGCTCGGTCAGCCGTGGATAACAATAGCCGCTGGTCATCAGAATTTTATCAATAAAAGCCGGATGACACATAACTTCCAGCGAGCTAACCCCTTCTTGGTCAGCGTGGTCCAATAGCTGTAAGAATGTCTGTTCCGTTAGCGCCTCGCCATAAAAGCCAGCATCAAACCATTCAGTGCTACGTGGCTCATTGAGCGAGATACCCTGTTGCTGAGCTTCATGGCGGTCAATTCGTAACGCGAGTGATTTTTCGTGAGCAAAAGCTTCAACCAACGGATAGATCTGCGGCAGCATATGTACGTGATGGTGACTGTCGATATGTGTTGGCGAACGACCAAAAACAGCGACAAATTTATTAAGCTGAGCGGCCAACTCTTGCGCAATCTCAGCCAAATTTAGCGCGCCAGCTTCGGCTAGTTGCCACAAGCCTTTGCCCAGTAATCCATTGGTATCAACCAAAGAAGGCATCGTGGTTAACGGCCGCCCGTAGGTCAGCACAAAATGCATCCCGACTGGCAACGCTGGATTTTGCTGACTCAACTCTGCCGCGTGATGAATATCTTCGCAGTTCATCATTGCCGTGGTCGATGAGACAATACCATGGCGAAATGCTTCAATGATTCCATAATTTTGTCCTTTGCATAGACCAAAATCATCAGCATTAACAATAAGTAACTTTTCC
This sequence comes from Yersinia sp. Marseille-Q3913, assembly GCF_963892745.1. Taxonomy (NCBI): domain Bacteria; kingdom Pseudomonadati; phylum Pseudomonadota; class Gammaproteobacteria; order Enterobacterales; family Yersiniaceae; genus Yersinia; species Yersinia sp. Marseille-Q3913. The sequence continues at coordinate 1,516 of NZ_CAWQAF010000025.1, forward strand.
ATTGAGGATGCCTTGTAAGCGGTTCCGGCAGGTAATATCTAGCCAGAAACTAATCGGATAACCCCTCTCTGACGCAGTTGAATTTCTTGCGGTAGTTTCCTGGCGTAAAAGAGGTCAGTTTCTTGAAGTTTTTGATAAATAATGTGGTGTCGCTGTAACCCGCTTCAAAGGCAATGTCTGAGACTAAGTAGTTCGTCACTTCAAGCTGGGTTTTAGCAAAATTGATTCTAATTTCATTGATAATCTGCATTGGCGTTTTTTGGTAATAACGTCGGGTCGCACGGGTCAAGTACTCTTGAGTTTTGCCGGAAAGTTCAATCATATTCACCAAGGCTTTCTCACCAAACATCGATTTATCGTGCATTTTGTCGATACTGATTTTCAGCCATAGCGGGATATCGTCGTTAACCTCACTCTCTTTATAGTGGCTGATGCGGTTGGTGACATAAAATGTCAATAGCTCGACCAATTCAGTCAGTTCATCTTCCCTAAAGTGCGGCGCAGAAATGGCTGATTCAATATAAGAAAGGAAATCACCTTTTAGGCGATAGGCTTGCGAGGCCACAATAGGTCGCGATAATAGATGGAAATAGTGCTCTTCGAAAAAGGTTTTGCTGATGCCAACGTTTAAAATACGTGTCGCACCAAATTCATAGGCGCTTTTATGATGAGAACCAATGGGAATAAAAACAACATCGCCGCGTTCTAAGAAGACCCGCTTACCATTAATTTCCTGATAACACATCCCAGTTAATATCAGGGTATATTCATAATAGTCATGTTGGTGTAGACCCGTTGCGCTTTCCGTTTTGTTATAAATAAACAGATGAAACTCTTTTCCGTTAAAAAAGTCTTTTTGACGTACTAACCTGACTTCCATCTTATTTACCTTCACTCTTTCGTTCGAAATAGCCAACCAGTTTTACTCGTTTTATCGTAACTTTTGGTGTAACTCAATCAGCTCAGTAATTAACTCTCTGGCCAGCATCGCGTTCATTAAATGATCCTGAGCATGTACTAAGACTAATGTTACTCTGGTTTTCCCTTCACCTTGATCGGATTCAATGAGCTTAGTTTGCACCAGATGCGCCTCATTCAGAGCCTGGCGTGATTGCGCCATCAACTCATCTGCTTGGGCAAAATCACCACTTTTTGCCTGCTTCAGCGCCTTATAAGCCAGGCTCCGGGCTTGCCCTGCGTTGATAATCAACCCCATGATCACATCTTCCATTTCATCAGTGGGTTGTACATCTTCAACGATTTTATCTAAATCAAACATACTGTTGCTCCGTTAATTAAAGCCATTCTGCCTTGCGACATCCGCAAACCAATAGCCACTTTTCTTGATGACCCGCGTTTGACTCGCCAGATCCAACCGAACAAATCCATAACGATTTTTGTAAGCATTAAGCCAAGACCAGCAATCAATAAAGGTCCATAAATGATAACCTTTGCAGTTGCTACCCTCTTGTAATGCTTGATGCAGCCATTTCAAATGGTCACGGATAAACTCAATCCGATATTCATCATCGACCTGACCGGATGAATTAATAAACTGCTCTTCGCCCTCAACCCCCATGCCATTTTCTGAGATATAGCACGGAATATTGCCATAATTTACTCTCAAATTTGTCAGGATGTCATACAGCCCTTTTTCATAGATTTCCCAACCGCGATGTGGGTTAATTTTCCGCCCCGGCATCGAATAGAAACTAAATAAGTCTTCCGGCGTCCTCACCTGCCCTTTAGGGGTTGGGATATCTTTGGCCTGAACCCTTCTCGGCTGGTAATAGTTAACCCCCAATAAATCGATGACGCCACTCGCAATTAGTTCACAATCACCCGATTCGATCGATGGCAATAGATCGTGATCGCGCAATAACCGGATCAGTTCTTCTGGGTAAGCCCCTTTCGTGACCGGATCGAGAAAACTGCGATTAAGCAGCAGATCTGCATGGTTGGCGGCAACCTGGTCTAATGAACTGTCGGAACGAGGATAGGTCGGTGTGAGGTTCAAAATAATCCCAATATCACCGCCCTGCTTGAGTCCTCGGTAGTTTTCTACCGCTTTGGCATGTGCCAATACACTATGATAGGCCACGGTCACCGCGCGTTTGAAATCAACCACGCAAGGGTAATGTTGATGGCCTAAGTAGCCAGCTTCAACCGGGACAATCGGTTCGTTAAAGGTGAACCAATGTTTTACCCGGTCACCAAACAAGGCAAAACAGATTTTGGCATAACGAGCATAGGAATCAACAACGGCGCGACTTTCCCAGCCCCTTTTTTCCTGCATACACAGTGGCATATCAAAATGATAGAGATTGATAAATGGCGTAATGCCATTCGCCAATAAGCTGTCGATCACTGCGTTATAAAAGGTGACGGCGTTGGGGTTAAGCTCACCGTCACCACTTGGGATCAGTCTCGACCATGAAATCGACGTCCTGAACGTATTATGCCCTAGTTGTTTTAACAGCAAGATATCCTGCTGATAATTATCGTAAAAGGTGGAGGTGTTTTCTGGGCCAATCTGACCATGAAAACGTTCTGGTGCAATCTCATACCAATAATCGAAGATATTCTTGCTCTTGCCATCCTGCAATGACGCCCCTTCAGATTGGGTTGCAGAGGTGGCACTACCCCACCAAAAATCATCGGGAAATTGATATTTCATTCCAGCCTCCAGACCAGTACGCTAAAACAGGATATTCATTAAAACTTCAAGCTATCCGCAATATCTTCTTCACTTTCAACCTGACGATCAATTTCGTTCTGCGCCTTATTGGCAATAATAACGAACGGCAGATACATCAGTGTGGCGACACCTAAGTTGAACAAGCTTAATAGCATCGCAGCAATACTGCCGTTGGTATTAAAGAATGCTCCCAAGCCTACTGGCATGGTCCACGGCGCAATATTGGTGATTGGCGGAATAAAGCCAGTGTAATACGCAATTGAAGTGATAATTGCCAAGACCGGCTGAACCAGAATAAATGGAATGAAGAACAGCGGGTTCATAATGACCGGTAAGCCAAACAGAATAGGTTCGTTAATTTGGAAAATACTCGCCGGCGCCCCCAGTTTTGCGACCTGACGATAATCTTCACGGCGGGAGCCGATAAAGATAGCAATAACCAGCCCAAGAGTTGCCCCGGTTCCGCCCAGGAAAATATAGGAATCAACAAAAGGCTTGGCCCACATATGGAACTCTTTGCCCGCTGCCAATGCCGCCGCGACTGAACCATATTGGGTATAAGTTGCCACGTTTTCTAAGGCAAACGGCATCATAATGCCACTTTCCAGTGCAGATAGTGCCATCGCGCCATGTATCCCGAAGAACCACAACAGCGAGGAGCACATGACATATACCCAACCTACCACACTGCCCATTTTTGACAGCGGTGCTGAAATGCTGTCCATAATGATCTGATGGAAGTTAGTGCCGTATAACCCGAGGGTATAGGCCAGTACGCCCATAATGGAAAGAATGACGAAGCCCGGAATCAAGGCGGAGAAGGAGCGGGAAACTGAGGTTGGAACGCTGTCCGGCAAGCGGATGATCCAGTTGCGCCGAGTAATAAAGGTAAAGACTTCTGCGACCACTAACCCGATAATAATACCGGAGATAATATTCGCCCCCCCCAGCCAATTGGCCCCCACCGCATAGGCGTCACCCACACTGTACGGGGTTACCGTCATAAAAGCGGCAATAGCCAGTAGAGCGGCGGCGAGAGGATCGACTCGCTTCTCTTCAGCTAAGGCCATACTGATAAAAAATGGCGTCATTAACGACATGATGCCGAGAGTACCGTTATAGACATTGCCGCCTATCGCTTTCAAACCATTGAGCGTAGCAATGGTATCAGCATCTAACCGCACCCCCATTGAGAAGAAGAATGACCCCTCACCAAAACTTAAGAACACGTTATTGATAAGGACAAACATGGCCCCCGTCAAGGTTAATGGCATCAGCCGGATAAATCCGTTCTTGATGGCATTAATATGTTGCTGTCTGCCAATCTTAATCGCAAAAGGCAAAATAGCCTTTTCCAGAGAATTAATAAATGCGCTCACAGTGCTCCCCTTATTGTTTTGCTTTTTTTATTGCGGCTACAGCGGCTTTTAATACCCCTAAGCCGTCGACTTTGCCGTAAAGGAGCGCGTCGATCACTTCAACTGGCTTATTGGGGAACATTTTGGCAACTTCGGGCAACATGTATGCTATTTGCGGCCCCAGTAGGATCACATCCGCTTGAGCACCATGCTCTGCTGCCAGCGCTTCCGGGTAAGCATTGATGATGACTGGCACCTCATACTTCTCTGCCTGTACTTTCATTTTGGAAACCAGTAGCGAGGTGGACATACCGGCAGAGCAAAATAGATAAATTTTTTTCTTTTCCATACCCAACACCTTTTGATGTTCAAAAGAAACACGTTATTTATATGCCAGTGCAATGGTGAATTCCCTTTATCTGTACTTTATCGTGCCCCCTGCCCAGCCCATTGTTTCTGGTTGTCGGCAGTATACGGCGTTGATAGCCAAGCCAGTAATTCACATATCACTATAATCGTCTCTAATTGACTTTTGACATTGATGCCCTTCACATTTCTAAGCGATTACAATGTGATGGTTATCGCAAAATGGTTATTTTTTTGCTCGGCGAATTAAGTTTAATTCATTTGCATTTCATATGGTTAGTTTTATTCACGGATGACAGCAGAACAAGATGCAGCAATAAAAACACATTGAAACTTATGACTGGATAAATTAGGGATTCTTATCGGTTTGAGAATCGTCTTATTCTAACTTATCCCACATTGACAGTGATTCAGTGTCACGGCTTTATTCGTGGTGCGAAGTGCATTTCCGCTATTCAAGTGCTCGCAGCGAACAGATTTGCGATCTGTGCGTTAGACCTGACGGCTATCTTTATCAATTAACCGATGAAAGTGACGGTAAATTACTGAAAGCACGCATTACAGTGGGCTGATAGCCGCAACTTATTTGTACTACAATTATTCCGACTCTAACGAATAGCCATTGAGGGCTTTGTTATGACTGCAATAGATGTAATGTGGGTAGGACTGGGTGGCGGCATCGGTTCACTTTTACGATGGTGGATAGGGCTGGGCGTCGGCAGAGTATATAAAGGCAATCTCCCGCTCGGCACTTTTCTGATCAATATTTCCGGTGCATTTATTATTGGTTATCTGAGTGTTCTTTTTAACGTTGACTGGCGTGATCGCTATGGCGACTTAATGAATGCTGCGGTATTAACCGGTATTTTAGGTGGCTATACCACCTTCAGTAGCATGCAATTAGATGCGGCAAAATTGGCGACTATACGTGGTAGAGCCATTGCTGCTGGGTATTTGATTATTTCTGTTCTGGTAGGTCTAACCGCAGCGGCATTTGGCGCTTGGCTGGCTTATTAATCGGAGAGCACTATTATGCCGAATCTTATTATTCTCGTCTTTGTCGGTGGCGCATTTGGTGCCATGTGTCGTGAGTTCATTATGCTGTCAGTGCCGCGACTGGCCGATGGATTCCCCATGGATATATTTGTTGCTAATATCATTGCTGCCTTTTTATTAGGGCTGGCGACCTCTTTGTTTAAAAAAGACAAAATTAACCAATATGTACATCTCATGGTAGGGACTGGGATTATGGGCGGGCTGTCGACATTTTCCAGCTTTGTATTTGGCGCAGTCGAGATGATGAAAAATCCAACAGGGGTGTTAGTCTCAATCTGTTATTTGGTCGCTAGCCTAATCGTTGGTTTTATCGCGGTTGAATTGGGTTTAATGATCGGTCCAAAAGAGAAACCCAAAGATCCACAAACAGCCGTTGAATAAATAAAAAACTGACTATCGTTCCAAGAAGAAAAACAAACACCCTCACTACCGAGGGTGTTTTATGTGCTATTACTGATAAAAACTCGCTGCAATTAATCTAATTTTTGACATTTACCAAAGAACATTTCCGTAATAAGGGAATTATTGATGGTATCGCCATTCAGGGTTCTGACCAGCAGTTCACTGCCGAGTAAAGGGAGTGAGAACACCATATCAGGATTAACCCGTTTAACTTTCTTCATATTCTGCGTTTCATTAACTAATGCCAATGTTTTCGTGCCTTCACCAGCAATTTCTTTGGCGGCCAGAATGGTAAAGGTGTTGTCGGCATCACTGTTGCACAATGCAATAATATATTTTGCCTTGGCGGCACCGGCCAGTTTCAATGTTTCTACCGAAGAGGGATCACCCTCGATAACATCTGCATGAGGAGGGAAATTGTGTTGGCTGCCGACGGCGCAGACAACAGTGACATCATCACCTCGGTCACGCAGGCCGTTATAGACATTCAGCGCCAAAGAACTGGAACCAACAATAATAAAATGATTTTTACGTTCCACGTGAGTAATCCTACCTTTAACTATGCGTTTAATATTATTACTGATTATCGGGCCGGCAATCGAAGCAATCGAAGTCGCAAAAACAGTAATACCAGCAATAATCACCGTAAGAGTGAACATTCTCGCCACAGTGGTATGCGGAATAATATCCCCGAAGCCCACCGTCGACATACAGACAATCGCGAAATAGAACGCAGTCGGTAAATCAGTCACTGCCGGTGCAAATTCATCGCCCATGTAAAGTGTGCCTAACATGCTATAGACGATTAATGAACAAATACTTGCGATCGCAAAGAATGCCGCACTACCGAGACTGTAATGATCAAACTCACGCCAAAAAAATAGCAGAGCGACAATGACGATAAGAGAATAAGTCGTCATCTTGTTCTGATCTTTCAGAATAAATATATTGATAGCAACGAGAGTAAACAGTAATAACACCGTAAGGAACCATGCCGTACGGATTTTCATCGATACCGCAAATGCCATCAATATCAATAGCACACCGATCATAAATTGTGGAATTTCAAATAAATCAAGAAAACTAAGCGCCTCCTTCCAAGTACTGAAATTGTTTATCGCATCAGTTGAATGAGAGATCGTCCGGAGAAGCACGGGGCTTAACACCAGACACCCATTAATGGCTACCAAAATTGCCAACAAAAGTGGTATTGATACCTTAATCTTAATTTCCTGTAATATTTTCATCAATAGAGTGACTAAAATTGTTATAGGTGGATTAAGTATAGATAAAAAATGAGATATTTCATGGCAGAACCAGACTATTTTTGACTAAAATCAAAAGATAACTTACTGAGTACGGAGAGAGCTGCGAACATTGATAGCCATCTAATATTCACGTGGCGCAATCGGATTTAAAAACCAATATAATCATTAGGAGTTAATATATTGGTTTTATTGAAAGCTAGTTTTACGCCCTGTAAAGTTATCCATACTCAACGTTTTGTAAAAAAATAAATTAATCCATTGGCATTAATGCTACTCATAAGCAATAATATAGCTGTTCTCCGGTATATAATACCACTGGAGTTCTTATCCTTGAGTGATACTCATCACCCTTAATTTAATGTTACAAATATCTAACCGTATTTAACAGATAAATAAGGAAATAAGCATGTCCTACAAATCACTTCGTAATATTGCATTGACTGGTTTACTCCTTTCCGCTGCCGCCACAACCTTTGCAGCAACAACCACTAGCGCAACAGGCACCACCCCGAGTGATATGACTTGCAAAGAGTTCCTGGATCTGAATCCTAAGTCATTAACTCCTGTCGTTTATTGGGTGCTAAATGATGATACTCAATATAAGCATGGCGACTATGTTGATTTTCACGAAACAGATACTATCGTGACACCGAAGGTCGTTGAAGTGTGTAAAAAGTCACCTGAAAGTAAATTATCTGAAATGAAACAAGATATTTTGAATTTCGCTAAGAAACACCATATGTAATTATAGAATGTAGCACAGTAAGTAAGATGCCCATTAGCCATAACGACTAATGGGCATCTTATATTTTGGGGTAATAAAATCCTATCGAGTAATACTTAATTTATCGTAGCCACGGACATAATAGTTAATAGCCGAAATTAACCAACACAGTATAAACATACCAATAATCCAATAGCCTATCTCGCCCAAGTTTTCGCTGATATTATTAATTGGCGTCCAAATCCCACCGGTTAAGTTAAGTTTATCTGATATTAATCCCAATGCTTCAATACCGCCAATAAAGAAAGCAATGATAACTGAAGCTGCCGTAATAGTGATGTTGTAATACAGTTTGCGTACCGGTTTAGAGAAAGCCCAACCATAAGCGCCAATCATCACAAAATTATCAAGTGAATCGATCAATGCCATCCCTGCAGCAAATAATATCGGGAACACCATTATTGACCACAGATTCATACCATGGGTTGCGCTGGCAGCTGAGATCCCTAATACTCCAATTTCCGTGGCAGTATCAAAACCCAAACCAAATAAAAAACCCACCGGATACATATGCCAGCTTTTATTGACCATATTAAATACTCGCTTAAAAATTCTGGCGAGTAGGCCACCATTATTCGTCACCAGCAGATCAAGCTCTTCATCTTTGTACACATGACCCGCTTTGACCTGCTTGAATTTTTTGTACACTGAAATCAGGATAGTTAAATTAAGAAAGGCAAACAATAACAAGAATACAGATGAAACCAGTGTGCCGATCAAACCGCCGGTTTCATGAAACCAAGTCATATTATTCTTAAATGCCATGGCGGTCGCAGCAATGGCCAGTGATGCTAATATCACGATGGTTGAATGGCCAAGAGAGAAGAATGTTCCGACGGCAATCGGGGTTTTACCTTGTTGCATCAATTTGCGAGTGACGTTATCAATGGCAGCAATATGATCCGCATCAACGGCGTGACGAAGGCCAAAGCTATAAGCCAAAAACGCCATCCCCATCAATACTGCATTGTCATTAAATTCCGTAAAAGCCCAAACCCACGCCAGCCCATTAACAATCAATAAACCAATCAGCAAGTAGATAGCACGAAGCTTAGTTTCCCGATTGCCAAAGGCGCTACTTCTCTCTATTCCTGTCGTCATGTTTGTACTCCAGAATAAAATCGTTATTGTCGATGCGCAGGCATCACATCTTTATTCGGTACCAGGAATAACCACGAGGCCAAAACAAACGGCATGGTTAACGTCGGAATGCCAATCGGCGACAGTAAAGTATTTAGCGCCCCTTGGACGATGACAGTGAAAATAACCCCGACAATGGTGTAAGCCAGAACTCGCCAACTAGGCTTATTAAACGTAGAGCCCAATGCAATAGCGGTTAATACGGCACTGAAAGCATAGAGTCCGGCATTAATACTGTGGTGATCTGCATCAAGGAAAGCCGCTGTCAGGATCGCTAATAACGCGCCACAGACCCCAAAAATAGCTGCCCATAGCGATTCAACAGCCAAGCCAATAACAAATAAAATACCGCCAATCAAACTACTGAATAAAAATACCTGTGAAATGCCGTTAAACATGCTGACAAAAACATTACTTTGCGCAAAAAAATTGCTGCTATTCAAAACAAATTGATGCGGTAGAGCTGGTGTGGGTAATCCGCTGCTGTGCAAACCGGCAAATGCATAACTGCCTAGCAGTATCATCCAGGTGGTTAAGACAAAAGGCGCTGTCAGTGCCGCGACTTTCCAGGTTTTTAAAATATCGGCGATACAGACAGTGACAATAACCGACACGATGCTGCCCAGGATAATACAGGCCCAAAGTACCGGCGTGGCAACCAAAAAAGTCGGCAATGCCGCGCCGACTAAACAACCGTTATAACCATATAGTCCGGCCCGCCATGATTTACGATCGCGCATGGTTAGCCCCGTTAAGGTGGCAATAATTGTACCCAACACACAGCCATAAGCGACCGCCGGATCCCCCTCACCATAAGCGCCAACAAATATTGCGATAAAAAAGAGTAGCCCGGTGAGTGGGTTATTTTGGAACATAACCTGAGCGCAGCCGCGCAGTGTGGTATCGATAAATTCAATGAAAACATTCGAACGACTCAGTTGCGCCCAGCCAGATAAATTGCCGGTTTTTGCATTCATTATGTTTATCCTTCTGACATGAAGTTGCAGCCTATCAGCGGTAACAGCAGTATTTGAGGCTCACACCTAGCGCCACAAAAATTTTTCCGGCAATGTAATACCGAGAATTTCTTCGCGCGCTATCTTCCAGAATTGGCGAATTTCGGCTTTAACACCGGCACTATCAATACCCAGTGCTTTAAATACCAAGCCGCAATCATTGGGTAAACGTGTTGCCCCACTGGCAATGCCGCCTTTAATATCAAAACGCGCCGGAACCCGCGCCAAAATACGGTCATGATGCTCCTTCGGCGTTAATAAAATAACGTTGCCGAACGCATCAAATGTTTGCATGACCCCAATGGCATCAAGGCTCTCAACTTTGGGTTCCAACACATATTTCTCAACAAACAGCTCTTTCCCTGCCAAATTATGGGCGACTACTTTGGATGAATAGACATCAAAGCCAAAGCGCTCTTCCGCATGGTGATATTTACGCCCAGACATCAGCACTTCTGAATAAATCGCGGTCGCCGTCGGATGAATATTAATAGTGGTATCCGTAATAAAGCGCGAGTTGCGGTGCGGAATAAGCGGGTCCGGCATAAATTCCAGATAACCGCCCTCTTCTACCGTGAAATTCTGTATTTGTGACGCGTAGTTCGCATTCATCATATGAACTTTGGTCGCCGACTGGGTGGTGACATGGGCGCAGGCTCCGGCCTCCACATGCACGTCGGTTGCCAGCCGATCCCCTTGTAAAATGCACCCTGCCGTCGAGATCATGGTGACACAAGGTAGCTCGGGCATCTCTTCGTCCCAGTACAACGCCTTTTGCACCAAAGATGGCACCCGTCTTTCCATTTCTGCCAAAACACTGCGCTGCCCACGTTTGGCAAATCTCAGTTTGAGATAGCCACTTTTCCCTACGGCTCCGCTACGCATTTGCGCCGGCTCGTCCTGATATTTCGCTAATTCCGGCGCGTTAATACCTAATGCGTGAGCGCGAACCCGTGAAGGTGTTTCCACGATATTCTGGCTCTGGGATGTCATGCGTTTGCTCCTTCAGGCTGTACGTGGGTAAACAGGAAGTCGCGCATAATCATGTCCACCAGCTCTTCAATACCCTGCCCGGTTTTACAGTTGGTTAGAATATAAGGGCGCTCACCACGGACCACTTTGGTGTCACTCTCCATCACGTCCAGGCTGGCTCCCACATAGGGGGCAAGGTCAATTTTATTGATAACCAGAATATCTGCCTGCACCAGACCGGGGCCGTTCTTACGTGGGATTTTCTCCCCTTCAGCCACATCAATGACATAGATATAGAAGTCAGCCAGCGCCGGGCTGAAGGTCAGCGTCAGGTTGTCACCGCCACTTTCAATCATAATCAGGTCGCTATCAGGGAAGCGCTCTTCCATCTCTTCCACCGCAGCAATGTTCATACTCGGGTCTTCGCGCACCGCAGTATGCGGGCAAGCGCCGGTTTCTACCCCGAGGATCTTCTCCTCATCCAAAATGCCTTTCAGGGTGCGTTTTACCTGTTTGGCATCTTCGGTGGTGACAATATCATTGGTAATAATCAGTGGCTTAACACCCCGTTTAATCAGAATGGGGGTGATCACTTCAATGATGGCGGTTTTGCCTGAACCTACCGGGCCACCAATACCAATGCGGGTGATCTTTTTGCGTTTATCGGTTGAATGGCTGTTCACGGGATAATCCTCTTCATTTTAATCTGATTTGGGTCGGTACTCGGTTTGGTTCACAGCAAACCCAGTACTCAGCATACATTTTATTAATCAGTGGGTTGCTAACCGACTAATTACTGAATAGGCGAACATGGGCTTTCACATGTACCGCCGCCAAAACATCCACAATCGGCACATAGGAAGACATCTGGTCGATATCGCCAATTTCGGCAATATCGCAGAACTTCTCAATGTCATGGTTCAACTCAAACAGGATGTGCTGAGTGTCAAAATGGGTCACGCGCATTAAGCGCATGGCCGCACTTAATATCGTCATTGCCACGCCATATTGATGCATCACCACCACTTCCCGCTGTCCGATCCCCTGTGCTGCCATGACCACGGCCTGAGTCACCGGGTAGGTCCCGGCGGTATTGCCATTTTTTATCTGTTCCAGCCACCAGCTAATTAGCGGGTGCTCCACCACATGGATAGACATTTCTGCCAATTTTTTCCCCATGCGGGTCGCCATCAGGCGGCTCTCTTCATTTAACTTGCGGTTATTCACCGCCCAGTCGGCGCGGATAATGCCGTCCCGATCATCGGCCATCACGGCGCGATGGGCCGCGACAACCCCCATGCCATCACAGCTGGCAGCCTGCTTCAGTGCTGTCAACACAAAGCCTTTTAGGGTCGCCACATCATGCACGACGCCAGTCTGAATGGCTGACTCCACACCATTAGAAAACGTAAAGGCCCCGACCGGCAGTACCGAATCACCAAATTGCATGATACGAATGAGATCTGATGCATTCATTGCGCTGCCCCTCCTCTGCCGAAATCACTGTTTATGGTCGTGGTCGTGGTCGTGGTCACCATGGTTGTGATCATGGTCATGACTGTGACTATGACCATCGCCATGAGAATGAATGGCGTGTACATGTAAGCCGGAGCCATGGGGTTCATCTAACGGGCTGGCAACATGAACATGAGTGTCGCTCTCCTCCGCGCCGCCAAACAGCAGCCGGGCTTCAGAGTTAGTCAGCAGAGGTAAGATCTCCGCCCCCTTAACAAAGCGGAAAGGAAGATGCTGGAAACCATGGGTTCTCATGACCGAATCCATCATGGTGGTGGCAACAGTCAGCGGGACATACACCTCATTATTTTTGGTGACGGCTTTCCAGTGCTGATTACCCAGCGCGTGTCCCAACTCAAAGCAGGTTTTGATCAGTTCATCCGGTGAGCGGTTTTTTAACTCCCTCAGATCAATCACCATGACATCGCGTAAATTGATCTGCACGACGACGGCAACATTGGTTTTTTCATCCCATGCCAGCACATCGCCATCAGCAAGTACCACGTTTCTATCGAGCGAAATCCCCAAATCCAGACCTTGAGTGCTGGATTTACGGCAGCGACTTTTTTGCGCCTCCCGCTGATCCAAGACCAGGAAGTCAAAAGTAGCCCCTTTGAGCTTCTCTCGCCAAACCGGATCTTTTTTCACATTACCCATAATGTGCTCTATCAAAATCATGTTGCGGCTCCTTGCATTTATCCATTGCGAGTGGTCAGTTGCCCACAGTAATGAAATCCGTTTCTGTGCCACTCATCCCAGCCATTGTTGGTCGCCCCATCCAAAGGCTAGATGACACTTACCGTGGGCAAGCTGAATTCTGTAATCGACTGGACCCTGATATCCGTGGGATTAGCGTCCAGACTCACCTGATTTATCAATCAGCCCCGACTTATTAATCAATCAACCAAAGAAATAGCGCTGGTTCATTGATGCCGTTTCGATAGGCTCACAGGTGGCGTGTACACCATCCACTTTTACCGCAAAGGTTTCTGGGTCCACTTCGATGTGTGGCGTTTGATCATTACGCACCAGATCCCGTTTAGAGATAGTTCGGCAGTTTTTAACCGCAATAACCTGACGATCCAACCCAGCTTTCTCTTTCACCCCATCGTCGAGTGCCGCCTGAGAAACAAAAGTAACGCAGGTGTCTTGCAGGGTTTTACCGTAGGCCCCAAACATTGGGCGGTAGAACACCGGTTGAGGGGTCGGCAGTGACGCGTTTGGATCACCCATTGCCGCCCAGTTGATCATGCCGCCTTTGATAACCAGTTTAGGTTTGGCACCAAAGAAGCGCGGGTCCCACAGCACCAGATCGGCCATTTTGCCCACTTCAACCGAGCCGATAACATGGCTGACGCCCTGCGCGATAGCCGGGTTAATGGTGATTTTCGCCACATAACGCAGCACGCGGAAGTTATCGTTGTTGGCGTCATCTTCTGGCAGTTTGCCGCGCGAGGCTTTCATCGCATTGGCGGTTTGCATAATGCGCAGCCAGTTCTCCCCGACCCGGCCCATCGCCTGTGAGTCACTGGAGAACATGGAGATAACCCCCATATCGTGCAGGACGTTTTCTGCCGCAATGGTTTCCGGGCGCACGCGACTTTCAGCAAAGGAGACGTCAGCGGGCACATTCGGGTTGAGGTTATGACACACCATGATCATGTCGAACAACTCGGCCTGACTGTTGACACCATAGGGCAGGGTTGGGTTAGTGGAGCTGGGTAGCACGTTCATCTGGCTGGCGACGCGGATAATGTCCGGCGCATGACCCCCACCCGCCCCTTCGGTATGGAAGGTATGGATAGTGCGGCCTTCGAAGGCATCAATGGTGTCCTCTACATAACCACATTCGTTCAAGCTATCGGTATGCACGGAGACCTGAATATCCATCTCATCCGCCATCCGCAAAGCATGGCGCAGAGCATTAGCGGTCGCGCCCCAGTCTTCGTGGACTTTATAGCCCACAACACCGGCAATGGCTTGCTCCAGCAAAGGGCCACGGCCATAAGAGTTACCTTTGCCCAAAATCCCTACGTTAACCGGCAGCCCTTCAACTGAACGCAGCATCTGGCGGATATTCCATGGGCCAGGTGTCACTGTGGTGCCGTTAGTACCGTCGGTTGGGCCAATCCCGCCGCCGAAGAAGGTGGCGACCCCATTGGATAATGCATGGTATGCCTGTTGCGGTGAGATCAAATGAATGTGGCTATCGATACCGGCCGCAGTGAGAATTAAATGCTCACCTGAAATAGCATCGGTACTGACCCCCACCACCATTCCAGGTGTCACCCCATCCATCACTCCAGGGTTACCACTTTTGCCGATACCGGCAATTTTACCATCGCGAATACCGACGTCTGCTTTAATCACCCCAAGGCGGGCATCAACAATAGTGACGTTGGTAATCACCAAATCCAGCACGCCATTATCACGGGTCAGGTGGTTATTGGCCCCCATCCCGTCACGCAATGACTTGCCACCACCGTAAACCGACTCTTCACCATATCCACGCAGATCTTTTTCGATTTCGATAAATAGATTGGTGTCACCCAAGCGGATTTTATCGCCAGTCGTAGGGCCAAATAGACCCGCGTATTCTTGCCGAGAAATTTGAGGCATCTGTCGCTCCTTTCTTTTTCCGGTGCGTGTAACGGATTTCTTCATCACACGTATGCGAATTTCGATGATTTACTCAATAAATAACGTGTTATTTAGGTGATTTGAAACCACGCGCCGCCGCACGACGGATAGCTTCGAGCTTATCCGGGCGCTCACTGTTCGGCACCACGCCTTCGCCAGTCCAGCCATCCACCAGGTTGTTAAAGCCATATAGTGTTTGCTTGCCACCGAAGGGAATCAGTTGAACTTCGGTTTCATCACCGGGCTCAAAACGGATGGCGGTGGTTGAGGAGATATTCAGCCGTTTGCCATAAGCCGCAGCACGGTCAAACTCAAGTGCGCGGTTAGCTTCGAAGAAGTGGAAATGTGAACCCACCTGAATGGGCCGGTCACCGGTATTTCGCACTTTCACTTTGGTTACTGGCTTGTTTTCATTAAAAGTGATTGGGGTATCGGCTAAAATGCAGCCGCCCAGTGGGGTATTTCGTTCTGTTGACTCTTTAGTGCCTTTCTTTGCGCTCATGCTTTAATCCTCTGCAATAATCAGTTCAGGTTTTACTCGCATGTTGCCGTCAGTTATTTAATAGGATCGTGCACCGTGACCAAACGGCTACCGTCAGTAAAAATCGCTTCAACCTGAACATTTGGGATCAGATCAGCTACCCCGTCCATCACGTCATCTTTGGTGAGAACTTTACTGGCTTCTTTCATCACATCTTCTACGGATTTGCCATCTCTGGCCCCTTCCATTGCAGTCACTGTAATAATAGAAACGGCTTCCGGATAATTGAGTTTCAAGCCACGCGCTTTGCGTTTGAACGCCACATCAGACAGCGTGTAAATCATAAGCTTTTCAACTTCTCTTGGGGTGAGCTGCATAAGCCCTCCTGTATCGTGTTAAGAAAGTGAAAGTGAGAAAAACAATTTACTGAAAAAGACGAATAGCCACCGATCACACTGTTGTTTATAATAACGACAGTCGTGTTTAATCAAGGTCATCCCGTCAGATTAATTTGTATGATGATTTGTTTGGGTGGGTTTTTTTTACCGCTTTTAGTTATTCCAATCAATAAAAAATTAGTGCTCATTAATATTTTTTTACTAAAACAAAAATATGTCACTGCATTTACCCACAGTGATCCACAAATGAGAAAATCAATTAATCGTTTGCCTTCAATAGCGAATGTCATAGCTAATCAATCCCTTTATTTAAATCTGGATTTCGGTATAACACTTCTGTAACAGATAACGATAAATCAATGAGTTGCTATAAAAACCAGCCTTTAACCAATATAGACCAAAACACTGAAAATACATCATTAATTAGAAATTTAATAAAAAATTCGCTATGGAGAATGAAAATATCGATTGAAATCAATATAATGATAATTAATATCAGTTGGTTTATATTTGTTACAAATAAAGTTAAACCGACCTACCACTGGCAAGAATTTATTCAGAAAGGTAAGGATATGATCTTAATCAATGTATTTAAAATAATACGCCAGAAAGCATAGCTCACCTCAGCTTATTATCACGAAAAATTATTATTTTCTCGTTAGGCTTATCTTGATCTCCTCTTATTTCTCGATAGATAACCCTACCCTGTTTTTACCATCGCCAAACCAAGATGCGGCTTAATCTTACTCACTGGATAAAGAGAGGTTTCATTTTCTTGTGCAGGTATCCATATCCGCGAGCACACCTTTTCTAATAAGGCCCTATTGTGGCTAAAAACAATTAATCCGAGCGGGCGATAAGCCGCTTCAGCCAATAATACTTGCCAGACTTGCGCCTGAATATGTGCATCCAGTTGCGCAGTGACTTCATCAGCAATCAAATAACGAGTGCGTGGATCCAGTGCTCGCAGCAGCGCAATACGGGCCAACTCCCCACCAGATAGCTCATCGGGCCGACGTTTCAACCAATCGGGGCTCACCGCCATCCGCTCAAGCCAATAGGTATCTGGTCGCCAGGCATCATGCAGGCTATCCCCCGTGGTTCGGTAAGGATTGAAGCTCTGTTCCGGGTGCTGAGGCACCAGTTGGACCGGACAATACCCTTTTTTCGCCAGTGGTGCTCCCCCGAGCAAAATTTGCCCTGAGGTGGCTGATTGCCACTGTGCCAGCACCCGACCAAGGGTGGTTTTACCAAAGCCACTGGGGGCGGAGATCCCCAATCGCTCCCCCGCTTTGAGGGAGAAGGAGATAGAATCCCACAGCCGTCTCCCTCCCTGGTCAATGGTCAGATTGTCGACACTAAACATACTCTGCCACCTCCGTCGACGATAGCTTCTGACTGACAAATTGCTGCTCCGGCAGTGCCGCCCATAGCGATTGTAACCAAGGGCTACCGCCGTTATTTTTCAGCTCATCCGCACTGAGCGTTTCGTGCAATTTACCTTTATGTAATACCGCAATTTTATCGGCAAAACGCGCCGCCAGTGCCAAATCATGAGTGACCCACAAAATGCCGCGCCCCTGCTGACAGAAAGCCCGTAAGTGGGTGAGTAACTGGCAGGCATGTTCATCATCCAGCCAGGAGGTCACTTCATCGGCCAAAATATAGCGGGCATGGGTCAGTGTTGCGCAGCTGGTCAGGACACGTTTTGCCATCCCGCCAGAGAGTTGGCGTGGGAAATTATGAACCAGCCCCGGTGCCAAATTGTAGGTTTGTAGCTGCATGGCGACATCTTCCAGCCGCAGTTTTACGCCACTGAGTTGCGCAGCGCGGGTCATTTGCGATCCCACTTTAATCAAGGGATTTAGGGCGCTGACCCCTTGGGGGACATAGCACAGGGTTTTGCCACGCTGCTCAATTTTATCGCGAGCACACAACACCTCGCCATCAAGGATAATCTCGCCATGGCAGCGCATATTATCCGGCAGTAAACCCAGCGCACTTTGCAGCAACAGACTTTTACCTTCACCACTGCCACCCACTAACGCGACCAACTCCCCCGGATTAATCTCCAGTGAAATGTGACTCAGCAGAGGGTGCCAGGTTTTGCGCCCTAACCAGCGGTAATGGGCAACATCAATGGCAAACCTTTCAAATTTCAACATCAGGTTATCCTCACCCAGAGCTGTTGTAGCGCCCGGGCAAACTGGTCAAATATCAGCACTAATCCCACCAAAATCAATCCGGGGAAAAATGCCAGCCACCATGCCCCACTACTCAGATAGCGCAACGCGTCGGCTAATAATATCCCCAATGACGGCTCATGCGGCGACAACCCAAAGCCCAGAAAACTGAGTGCTGCGCTGTGTAACACCGCATGGGGGAACATCAACAGTGTGCCAACAATCCACTGCGGCAGTAATAACGGTAGCAGATGATGACGCCAGCGGTAAAAATTACTGTTACCCAGCCGATGAGAAAGCATCACATAATCAGTTTCACGAATGCGTAAAATTTCCGCCCGTAGGATCAAGGCCAGTTTGGGCCAATGAGTGAATGCCACCGCCAGAATAACCCCCTGTTTTCCGCCACCCAAGGTGAAGCAAATCAGCACTAATAGCAGCAAATGCGGCAGGGCCAACATACTATCAATCAGCCCACGAATGAGATAATCCAGCGTTTTATTCACCGCACACAGACTGGCGGTGAGCATCGCCAACAAGCCACTGGCAAAAGCGGCAATCAGGCCAATCTGCAAGCTGGTGGTCATGCCCTGAAAACAGCGCAGCCACAGATCACGCCCCAGACTGTCAGTGCCGAACCAATAGATCATGGATGGCGGTTGACGGCGAGCCATCAAATCCATCGGAACTTCAACGGGATAGATGGCCCAACCATAAATGATCAGAATGGATAATAGCGCTATTGAGACAAACAGCCGGAACAACGCCCGGTTCGGATTATAAGTCAGCATTGTCGTGCAGCCCCCCTGTTCAGGCGGTGTAACAGGGCATTGGCCATGCTGTTACCGCAGAAAACCAGGATGGCGCAAAACATCACGATCCCCATCAATAGCGGAATATCACCATGTAATCCGGCATCAATGGTCGCCTGCCCCAGGCCGGGATAGGCGAAGACTTTTTCAGCGAGTAACGATCCCCCCAACAACTCTCCCACTGAAGCAAATTGCAGACAAAGTGCCGGGGTTATCGCATGGCGTAAAATATGAAAATTCACCAGCGACCAGCCTTTATCCCCCTGCGCTTGCGCATAACGAATAAATTCACTGTTCATCACCTCGGCTACTCTGGCGCGGGTATGTAGAGCGATGTTGCCGACCCCCAATAGCCCCAGAGCTAACATCGGCAAAATAAGATGGTGCAGCTTGTCGCCCCAACTGGCGGTCTCAGCATTACTGCCCGGTGTCCATGCACAGCAAATCGGCGCCCAATTCAGTTTCACCGCGAACAGTGACAGCAGCAATAGGCCAATCCAGAAGGTGGGCAGCGAGGCCAGCAAATAAGAGAGCGATGAGATAGCACGATCTGGCCAGCGATTGAGATAGCGCCCCGCCGTTAGCCCCAGCAGTAGCCCAACAATACCTGAGAACAACCACGCCGAAATCAGTAACGCGAACGAGGTTGCAAAACGCTCGCCGATAACTTGCGAAACCGGCGCGTTGTACAGCATCGAATACCCCAAATCCCCTTGTAAAACCTGGCTAAACCAGTGCAGGAATCGCTGCCATAGCGGCAAATCCAGCCCCCAGCGCGCGGCAATCAATGGATATTGCTCCGGTGGAACATGTAGCAGTTCACTGCCAATATAGGCACGAATGGGATCGACTGGGGAGAAGCTCAGTAGCGTAAAGGTGCCCACCGCGGTGATCAGCAGTAGGCAAATTAAGCGCAGAACAAAAAACGAGACGCCCTTCATTACTGGCAAGTCCATTTCCAGCTATCGAGGCTATTGAGCAGTGACCAGGAGCCGTGGATCTCTGGCGCCCCCTTGCCTAAATCAACGCAATTATTAGCCAGATAAGTATGCTGAATATTCAGCAACCATGCCCATGCTGCATCACCACGAATACCAGCCCCGGTGGTTCCATCCCAATCCACCTGCTGCCAGAATGGCACAGCTTGTTCCCAGGTGGGGGCATCCAGTGCCTGTTGCAGATGTTTATCTACCACCGGATTCTGGTAATAGCCCGGATTGTAATACTCCACGCCCGCCGCTTTGCTGCTGTAGTGATGGTACAGCTCCATTGGGTCCAAACTGCCCCAACCAAACAGGGTGGGATTGGCATGCATATTTCGCTCTACGGTTTCCCAACTGCCTGATTTTAAATCAACATCAATGCCGATAGGTTTTAGCATTGAGCGAACGGCCTGCGCTAAATCACGGCGCGTGGTATCACCACTGGCATACCAAAGTGTTATTTTGGCTGGCACACCACTCTTTTCCCGAATGCCCTCTTTGTTCAGCTTCCAGCCAGCTTGCTCCAAAATCTGTTTGGCTTTTTCGATATCACCATCCTTGATGGCCGAGTCTGGGCTATTCCATGGTAGCCCCTGCACACCGGTATAGGCCGGGATAGCATGGCCCTCCATGATTTGCTCCGCCAGCAACTGGCGGTTGATGGCGTAGTTAATCGCACGGCGGATCGCGATATCAGCCGTAACATCATTGCCAATCGGGTCACCATGAGCATCTTTTTTACCCGATGGCGTGGTCGGGAACACTATGCCACGGTTTTCGACACTTGGTCTGACCCATAACTTCATGTTATTAACCGGGCCTGCCGTCATTGATGGAGGAATACGTACCACACCTAATTGCCCACTTTGCGCTGCTGCGAAGGCGCTGTCTTCATCAAGGAAGACAAAAATCAACTTATCAAAATCGTTTTTACTCCCCGCATAGTAAGGGTTCGCCTCCACAATCATCTGCTGACCGGGTTGGAAACTGACTAAGCGGTAGGGGCCGGCACCAATAGGTTTTTGCGAATATGTTTTAGCATTGTATTTATCGGCTGAAACAATCCCCAGTGAACCCAATACATTCACAAAGGTACTTTGCGGGGCTTTCAGTTGGATACGCACATTGAGCGGGTCGATCTCTTCGGCACTGAGGAAGTTACCCATATCAACTTTACCGCCACTGGCGGCGGCATTGTTGTAAGTAAAGGCCACATCTTTAGCTGTCAGCGGTGAACCATCAGAGAATTTGAGGTCGGGTTTGAGTGTCAATAACCAGGTTTTACCATCGTCACTGGTTTTATACTGACTCAGCAAAAAACTATTCCAGCTAAGATCTTCATTTTGTTTCAGCAATGGGCTGTGCAGTAACAAATAGCTGCCATGACTCCACCCCAACATGGGATCAAAACCTTCGGTTGGTTCATCACCGATGGCCAGTTGCAGTGTGTGGGGGGTTGCAGCGCTGACCGAAATAGATAATGCACTCAATAAAGTGGCGGTCAGTAAGGTATTGCGGAGCCATAGACGTTTAGACATGTATCATCCTTGGATAAATTAGCTAGCGAATATAGGTCATTGCCTGTCAGAGACAGATTCAACAAGCAATTAAGCGTAGCACTAAACATTAATATGGGTAATATTGCCCCTCTTCAGCAGTAATGACTAATTTTCTATTCATCCGTTAGAACTTTAAAGTATTTATGTGACAAACATCGGATTTAGATGAGGTAAATCAAAAAAAACCAAGTCGGAAATAAAATAAATTATAGATGAAATTGATCTACATCGATAAAGCAGTAAAAAACATCGAGCTTGAATAACAGATATAATCCTTACCACTCAACCTAACCACAAGATTTAACTATCGTAATCTGATCACCGAGAGGCTTAACCTATGAATTAGCCCACTTATTATTTGCTATTGTTTTATCAAGGTGATTAATTGTCGACTGATCACTTAAGCTGTTATTTTGCGTTTCGAATAATCAAAACAGTGCCGAAATAACAAGGAAGACTCCAACCGGAGGTTATTATCCACTGATTTAAACATATCATAATAATAGCAGGAAGCATTCTTAGTTGGCATTCATTGATGCCACCGGCCAAAAAACCAAACTTTGAATACATATACTTCTACGATCGCAGAAATAAAAAACCCTCGCCATGGCGAGGGTTTTTTTACAGCTAAACGCTTATTGCAGCAGTATAAATTACAGCGCTACTACGTTTACAGCTGAAGGGCCTTTCTGACCCTGTTCGATGCTGAACTCTACGTTCTGGCCTTCATCAAGAGTTTTGTAATCAGTGCCTTGGATTGCAGAGAAATGTACGAATACATCTTTGCTACCGTCAGCAGGAGAGATAAAACCAAAACCTTTACCAGCATCAAACCATTTTACTAAACCAGTCATTTTATTAGACATAAGATATTTCCTTCATTATTAGTGCCAATATTTGGCTATTGAGGTCTGCTTATCAAGAGTTACTTATGGGGGCACTAAAGAAGGAAATTCGTCGGAGAAGTGATGTCTAAAAATATCGCTTTAACTAGGAACTGCTTTACTTAAATGGCTTACATAAATAGGTCTGTGCTACAAACCGATGGAGCTATTAACGCATGCTAAGATATTAATAGCAAGGCTTATTTATTTTACTCCTTAATGAAAGATAAACACAAATCACTCATAAGTTATGGTAAAACCCAAGGTAATGCATCGCCCGATGGGGCTCTACACCGAGAGCGAAGCAGAGATTCTAGCGGATGAGGTTATGCTCAAATTTCGTTATACTGCCACTCAAAATCGGAAGCCGTCATAAAGGAAAAGCAATGACAATGCGAGAGCTTGAAGTCCAGTTTCTTAATGCAATGAGTGAGTTGCAGTCAACTTTTGAGAAGCAGCATCAGACATGGCAGGCAAGTTATACCGCGCTGCAATATGAGCTGGAGCAGTCAAAAGCACGAGAGACAGCATTGCGTGCTAAAAATGATATGTTGCTTAGAAAGCTCAATACTGCAAATACCTTGCCAGAGCAACATTCGCTGGTCAGACAGATAAAAATGCTGGGTGCCCATCTTGATGCGCTGGCGAAAGATGCCGCCGCGTTCAACCATCATCTGAATAATCAGCAGAGAAATAGTGATAACTTCAGTGGCAATACCCCTTAAACACTTCGTTGAATTTATCGGCTCAGGCGATTTAACAGCCAGATAATTTTACGTTACCAATTTCACCTTGTAGGGCGCAAAGAAACACTCAATGACGTGGATAATTATTGCTGTTCTGATCGTGGTTTTTATTGTGGGCTACCGTGTATTGACATCAGATACCCGTAAAGCTGTGGATACACTGGCGAATTTACTGAAGATAAAACCCATCTATATTGAGTCGATGTTGCAAGAGATGGGGCAACGTCAAACTCAAATGTTTATTCGCTCCACCAGCAATGGTTACGCCGAGGATGTTAGAAAGGCGGCATATCTGGTTTTCATCTATCAGACCTTTATTAAAGATCCCTCCGACGAAAATGTGATGCAATGGCGAAACACCCTGCTCCGCGCACATATATCCCCAATGCTGACGGCCGAACACACCGAAGCGGCATTGTTCTATTTTGCTGAACTGGATTTAGATGCCTTTGAGTTAGCGCAATTCCGTCGCCACTATAATCTGCATTTTAATCAGGAAGCTGACGCCGTATTGCATTGATAATGGCACTACGGCGCGATGATATTTATTGCGGTAGGGTAGCGCGCTAAATGGTCTGAAACATACTGTTCAGGTAGCGCAATAATATTTCCCTTGAGCTAAAACCGTGAGCAATACCGTAGCGATCTTCAGCTTCCCCCGCCAGATAGAGTGGAAACTCAACATACTTATCACTGATACGAATAGTGGCTGTCGGTGTGGCAAACAGCAAACTTTTATCTTTTTGCGCGGGGTGGATAACCAAAGCGGTCCTACCCATACGGGCTTCACGATTTACATAAACATAGTGACCCGCTTTCCGATAACCGTAAGCCTGATCAACCGTATAATCCCGCTCAAAGCCGGCACTCTCCAAGACTCTAGCCACTTCATCTGGCCGTAAATACATTTACTTTCCCTCTTTTTAACTGCTATTGAGCGACCTTACCGCAATAAATAAGGGAAACCACCTCTTTATTGGCTCAAAACGGCTATTTAGGAATAGTCCACACGCCACTGCGAGGGGGTCATGCCCTTAACCCGCATAAATTCACGATTGAAATTGGATTTGGTTTGGAACCCCGACTCTAGCATGATATCGACCACTGGCTGCTCGGTGGTTGTCAGCAGCAACGCGGCGTGTTCGACCCGCAGCTGATTGACGTATTGCGAGACATTTTGCCCAGTTTGCTGATTAATCGCCTGCGAGACTTTGCGAGCGGGTATCCCCGCTTTACGCGCCAGTTTTGCTAAGTTGAGTTGGCTATCCAGATAGAGATTATGGTGCTTTAAGGTCAACAAGATAGCCGAAAATAGCCCATCCAGTGATTCACTCCCCGCATCGTCATTGACAGTCTCCGACTCGGGCTGTATTTGGGCACTGAATGTATCACTGTGGGCACTGTTGGCTAATGTGTAGCATATCCCCAATGTAATCATTAGGTTACTTAAACTAACAATCAAAGCCGCTTGATTCCCGGCAAAGAAAACATAATCGATGCTGATAATCATATCGCCCACGCCTGAAGCAATAAGCAAGATAGCCATTAGAAGCCACAAGCGGTAACTGAGCCAACTCTTTTCCAGCGAGACTTGCTGCAAGCGATCTTCGCCGGGGCGTAGGTAAAGCAGTATCGCCACGCCATATAACAAATAGCTAATGATGACGATAGCATCGAGCCATTGTGGTGCCACGCCCACACAAATCGCCGTCCCGATAGGGGCTAAACTGTGTTTCCACCACCGACGAATACTCGTCCCCGCTGAGCTTAATAAAGCTAAATAGGTCAGTGGTGGGATAGTCATGGCAATTATGGGTTGTAGGCCATTAAATAGCGCAAGGTGGTAACCATAGCGCAAACCTACCAGCCCGCTTTGCAGCGCACAAACCAGCAATAGCAGCAGTAGCACGCCCCCTTGCTTACTGGTTTTGATCAAATGATAAAACAAACCAATACATAAAATAGATAACAGAAAAGAGACTGGGATAAGCGGCATACCCTTGCCTTAACAGATAAATATAGTGAATAACTGTTTTGCAGTGTAGAGAGCCAGATGATTGAAAACAAGCAAGTTCAGGGACTGGATCGTGATCGAGGTCGCGGCTAAATAGATTGCATCCTAAGGTGGCTGGAAACTCACTCAGCCAGGATATTAAATGATGAAAAATGTGGTTCTTTGCTTATGCTTTTTACTGTTTTTCCCACTGACCAGCTATGGCTGGCAAACAGCGGTTACCCACGCCACCTTCAATGATCTCCAGCGCCATCGTCAACTTGAGAGTGTGATTTATTATCCCACAGTGGAACAGGGTAAATCGGTACTGTTGGGTGACAACGCCGTTTTCCATGGCACTTCTATCTTACCTGATGCCACCCTTGCCAAGGGGCAGTTCCCCTTAATTGTTCTTAGTCACGGCAGTGGGGGGAACAATACCAGCCTCGCATGGCTGGCTGATAAACTGGTGCAACAAGGTATGGTGGTGGTGGCGGCGAATCATCCGGGCAGTACTACCGGCAACTCAATACCGGCACAATCGGCGCAGCTCTGGTTGCAAACTGAAGATCTCTCTTTTGTCATCAGTGCATTACAGTCAGATAACCGCTGGAAATCAGTATTTGAAAATCAGCCTATTGGGGTTATTGGTCACTCGAAAGGGGGCTACAGTGCTATTGCCGCGCTAGGGGCAACGCTTTCACTGCCGCATTTTATCGCGGGTTGTCAGCAGCAGCCTGAACAGCCTAATTGCCAGTTTTATACTCAAGCGGGCGTAAAATTAAGTACACTTTCGATGGAAAAATTTGAAGGGAATTATGTCGATAAGCGTCTGCGTTTTGCGATAGCACTGGACCCGGCCATGGTGCCTTTTTATCAAAATAGTAGCCTGCATCATTTGAGTGCCCCACTGCTACTTATTAATGCCCGCTATTTTATCTCGCCGGATGTGGCGCTGGATCTAGGAGGGGCTGAATGGGTAAAACAGCTTAATCAACCCAATATGACAGCAATGACCTTGGCCAATAGTGGGCATTTTGATTTCCTGCCCACTTGCAAGAGCGCCGCCCGCACTATTTTGGCTGAAGAGGACGAGGATTTTATCTGTGCCACACCCGCCATTGAACGCGAGAAACTCCATCAACAAGTGGCTCAGAAAATAGTAGATTTTCTTCATCAGCAACATATTCTGCGCTGATATTTCAGTACAACACCAAGTACCAGGCGCAGGTTAAATAACAGAATCAGTCAGAAATAATACGCAGGCAAGTAATAGACCACACAACGTCACGACACTGAAAATCAGTTCAAACAGATAGCGATTGATCATGATGATTAGCCTATAAAAAAAGACACCCGGCATTAACCGGGTGTCTGGAATTGGCTAGACGGTGCGGTACAAGACCCGCATTCCGGCGTAATTATGCAGCTGGCGCTGTTACTGATTTTTTAGCGGTTTTGTGATGTTTTTTAGCGGCTTGTGCTTTTTGAGCTGGCGCTTTTTTCACGTGTTTTTTAGCTGCCTGTGCTTTTTGAGCTGGTGCTTTTTTCACGTGTTTTTTAGCTGCCTGTGCTTTTTGCACTGCGGCTTTTTTCTCGTGTTTCTTAGCTTTAGCTGCTTGTGCTTTCTGCTCTGTTGTTTGTTTGGTGGCTTTATGTTTTTTATGTTGAGTTGCTTTAGCAGGTGCCGCTTTCTCTACAGCGGGTGCCGCCGTAGTGCTGGTTGCAGTTGCAGCTGGAGCGGCTGTGGTCGTTTCAGCAGCGAAAGCAACAGAAGACAGACCCATAGTTGCAGCAACGATCAGCGCTAATATTTTTTTCATTTTCAAATCCTCAGAGTTTTTTTCGCTAAGCCCCCGATGGGGCCGTTGGGAAGAATCATAGAGGAATGAATTTTCTCTTTCCGTGAGTCATTGGTTTCGCTAAGTAACCAAATGTACAAAGTCATCGTAATGATTATTTGTGCCATAAATGCTACCCACCTTCGGATTACTCCTGAAGCCCATTTATCGGCTGATTGATGGTCTATGCTTAATGTTCATCAGGCAAATGGAGAGCAAAATGTTCAAGAAATCAGAAAAAATCGAAAGAAATCTCGATCAAGATGTGACCCTTCTGGCAGATACTCTCGACGATGTCTTGCGCTCATCAGGTGAGAAAACCAAAGAGGAGCTGACCAAGGTGCGGCAAAATGCCGAGGGGGTTTTACGTGATGCTCGAGCGCGGTTCAGTGGCTCGACCAGCCTTAAGCAACATGCCCGCGATGTTGCCGACAATGCAGATAGCTATATCCGCGATAAGCCATGGCAAGGTGTCGGTATTGGTGCCGCCGTCGGTATCGTACTGGGTGTGCTGCTGGCACGCCGCTAAAATCAAGCTGATGCCGATAACTCATCACCCTCATTGCTGTGTCTACTGTGTTTGAGTTGCGTTTGTTTATCGGCGGCCCAGGTGCCCCTCACCTCGGGCCAACACCTTTTATCCCTCAGATAAAGCGCTCACTATTTTTGCCAGCCGGGCTACCAGTTGATCGGTTTCTGTCACTGACGTCAAATTAGTAAAGCCCATCAGCAGGCCATTCTCTTGGTTGCCTCCCACTCTCTCTGCCAGCGCCCAATCTGATAGTGCCTGAATCGCCAGCCCTTGACGCTGAGCTTCTGCGGCAACAACCCGATCAACAAAACGGCTATCCAGCCGCGCCAGTAATTGAATACCGCCCGACTGCCGTTCAACCTCAACGATACCCGCAAGTTGCCGCATCAGACTGACGGATAACATTTCGCGACGCTCTGCATAGAGGTGGCGCATCCGTTTAAGGTGGCGATAAAAATGCCCCTGATTCATAAACTCCGCCACACTGGCCTGTATCAATGGCGGGCAGGCGCAGGTGCGCAATTGGCAACGGTGATTAAATACCGCCACCAGCGCGGGAGGCACCACCAAATAGGCCAGCCGCAGTGCTGGAAACATCACTTTGCTAAATGTTCCGGCATAGAGTACCCGCCCTTGCCTATCCATACTTTTCAGCGGAGGCAGTGGTCGGCCCTGATAGCGGAACTCACTGTCATAATCATCCTCAATGATCCAGGATTGCTGCTGCTCAGCCCAATCCAGTAGCGCCATGCGCCGCACTAAGCTGAGCGCCACACCTAATGGGCTTTGATGTGCCGGTGTGATAATGGCAAAACGCGCCTGTGGGCAACACTGAGTGGCGGCACTCACATCCATGCCTTCGTCATCCACCCTCACTGGATGCGGAATCAATCCCGCATCGCGGATCAACTGTTGAGTGGCTGGGTAGCCGGGATCTTCCAGCCAGCCACGATCGCCGGGTTTCAGTAAGCTACTGACCACCAGATCCAGTAGCGATTGATAACCGGCACAGATAAATACTTGTTCCGGTTGGCAACTAAATCCCCGTGAGAGCTGCAAATAGTGGGCAATTGATGCACGTAAGGCGGGTAATCCGGTGGCGGGAGGGTGCCCAAGTGATGCGGCGGTCAGGCTATGCAGCTGTTTAGCCATAATTCGCCCCCATTGCGCACGCGGGAAGGCATCCAGTGCTGGTAGCCCCAACTGAAACGGCAGCGCCATCATACGATTAGCCGATAATGCAGGGTTGACGGCAATGGGTTGACTACCTTCGGCTACACTGTTCAATGGCAGCAAAAGGGCATCAAGCAACTGGGCTGAAACGTAAGTTCCCCCCTGCCCACGGCTTTGTAAAAAGCCCTCGGCAATCAATTGGGCATAGGCGTTTTCCACGGTCCCGCGCGCGACCCCCACTTCACTGGCCAGCGCCCGAACCGAGGGCACCCGAGTATCAGGTAGCAGTGCGCCCTGAACAATCGCATCTTTAATACGTTGATAAATCTGGCGATAAACCGGCTCGTTTTGTTGACGATCCAAATTCAACAGGCGCGAAAACACCTTCATCATGACCCATTAAAATAAGTAATTTATGGCCCTATAGTATAGGCCATGGTGTTGCTAGAGTAGCGCCATATTTTACAATCAACATCACAGGTAACTATCATGGTTAAGCAGCGCCTCTATTTTTCCGAACTCTCTCCAGCCACCTACAAAGCACTGGTAAACACCTCCCTCACCCTAGATAAAAGTTCGTTACCAAAAGCAATGATCGAATTGATTTTTATGCGAGTATCACAAATTAACGGCTGTGCGTTCTGTCTGGATATGCACGGTAAATTTTTGCGGGCCAATGGCTTTGATAACGCCAAAATGGATACGATCGCTGGGTGGCGGTTGAGTCATGCTTTCAGTGAAGCTGAACGGGCGGCACTGGATTGGGCAGAAGCGGTCACTAACATCACCACCAGCGGCACACCTGATCATATTTTCGACGCCTTGAAGGCCCATTTTACCGATGCCGAAATTTCTGACTTAACTTTTGCCATCAGTATCATGAATGCATTTAACCGGTTAGCCGTCAGCCTGCGCCAGTAACAGATCCATCTCCCCCCCTTCTGCGTTAAAAATATTTTTACCCTGCTCATTATTACCAAACTCTGCTGCCAGCCCCGTGCTGACGGCCTTGTCTCTGTGTGGCTCATAGAATAGACAGAAATAACTACATATGGTGTGGTTGAATTAAATAAACACTAGATATAGTATTTATCTATCATCTACGGGAATGAAACTGTGGTTGATAATCAGGGGCAGGTCGTCACGACACACGAACAACCTGGCTAATTCCGCCTTTCCTCAAGATAAAAGGTAAATGCGAATCATGAGCATTATTATTTACAGTAAACCCGATTGTGTCCAGTGCAATGCGACCTACCGTGCCTTGGATAAACAGGGAATCGCTTATCAGGTAATTGATTTAACAGAAGATATGCAGGCATTAAATCACGTTAAATCCCTTGGTTATCAGCAAGTCCCGGTGATTATTGTCGGTGATGACCATTGGTCTGGCTTTCGCCCCGACAAAATAAGCGCACTGGCTCAAGCTGTCGGTGCCTGATGAGGGCAATGGCATGAACCCGCTGGTCTATTTTTCCAGTTCTTCACAGAACACCCACCGTTTTATCGGGAAGCTCGAGCTCCCTGCGATACGCATCCCCATTGCGGGAACGCGGGAAAAATTACGGCTTGAGCAACCCTATATTTTGTTAGTACCCAGTTATGGCGGCGGCAGCCCGGTAGGCACAGTGCCGATTCAGGTCATTCGTTTTCTCAATGATCCCCATAACCGTTCACTGATTCGCGGTGTCATTGCCGCGGGTAACACTAATTTTGGCGACGCCTACTGCCTGGCGGGGAAAATCATCTCCCAAAAATGTCAGGTGCCTTATCTGTATCGTTTTGAACTACTGGGTACAGCTGAAGATGTAGCAAACGTGCGCAAGGGAGTAACTGAATTTTGGCAACGACAGAACTGAAAATCACTGATCCATCCAACAGTGAGCTCGATTATCACTCACTGAATGCGATGCTGAACCTCTATGATGCTGACGGGCATATCCAGTTTGATAAAGACCGACTGGCAGCGCGGCAATATTTCTTGCAACACGTCAATCAAAACACCGTGTTCTTCCATAATTTGCAGGAGAAACTCAACTACCTGATTGAGGAAGAGTATTACGAGAAAGAGGTACTGGATCAGTATGACTTCAGCTTTATCAAGAGCCTATTCCAGCAAGCTTATAGCAAAAAATTCCGCTTCCCGACTTTCCTTGGCGCGTTTAAGTATTACACCAGCTATACCCTGAAAACCTTTGATGGCAAGCGCTATCTGGAGCGCTATGAAGATCGCGTTTGCATAGTTGCGCTGACACTGGCGGCCGGTAACCCACAACTGGCGCGGGAGTTGGTCGAGGAGATAATCTCTGGCCGCTTCCAACCCGCCACCCCAACCTTCCTCAATTGCGGCAAAAAGCAGCGCGGTGAACTGGTCTCCTGCTTCTTGTTGCGCATTGAAGACAATATGGAGTCCATTGGTCGCTCGATAAATTCGGCGCTGCAATTATCTAAACGTGGCGGCGGTGTGGCTTTCCTGCTGAGCAATATTCGTGAAGTCGGTGCGCCTATCAAGCGGATTGAAAATCAGTCCTCCGGTGTCATTCCCATCATGAAAATGCTGGAAGATGCTTTCTCTTACGCCAATCAACTGGGGGCGCGACAAGGTGCGGGGGCCGTCTATCTCCATGCCCATCATCCCGATATTTTGCGTTTTCTCGATACCAAACGGGAAAATGCTGATGAAAAAGTGCGCATTAAAACCCTGTCATTGGGGGTGGTTATCCCAGATATCACCTTTGAGCTGGCGAAGAATAATGAGGAGATGTACCTATTTTCGCCTTATGACGTAGAGCAGGTTTACGGTGTGCCGATGTCAGAGATCAGCATCAGCGAAAAATACCGCGAAATGGTTGATAACAAACGCATCCGTAAAAGCAAGATCAAGGCACGCGAGTTCTTCCAGATCCTGGCAGAGATTCAATTTGAGTCCGGCTACCCCTATATGATGTTTGAAGATACGGTGAATCGCGCCAACCCAATCAAAGGCCGGATCAATATGAGTAATCTGTGCTCAGAGATCTTGCAGGTTAATTCACCTACCGAATATAACGACGACCTCAGCTATCGTCATATTGGCAAAGATATCTCCTGTAATTTGGGTTCGCTGAATATCGCCCACACCATGGATTCACCAGACTTTGGTAAATCCATTGAAACCGCCATTCGTGGATTAACCGCAGTCTCTGACATGAGCAATATTCGCTCAGT
Organism: Yersinia sp. Marseille-Q3913; assembly: GCF_963892745.1. Taxonomy (NCBI): domain Bacteria; kingdom Pseudomonadati; phylum Pseudomonadota; class Gammaproteobacteria; order Enterobacterales; family Yersiniaceae; genus Yersinia; species Yersinia sp. Marseille-Q3913. Next base: position 33,523 of record NZ_CAWQAF010000025.1, read on the forward strand.
ACCCTCGATTGAAAAAGGCAATCAGGAGTCCCACGCTATTGGCCTCGGGCAGATGAATCTGCACGGTTATCTGGCGCGCGAGCGCATTTTTTACGGCTCAGAAGAGGCGCTGGATTTCACCAATATCTACTTCTATACCGTGGTGTACCATGCAATCCGGGCATCTAACCTGCTGGCAATAGAGCGCGGTTGCCACTTTAAGGGCTTTGATGAGTCAGCTTATGCTTCGGGTCGCTATTTCACTAAATATATCGAACAGCGCTGGCAGCCTAAAACCGCCAAGGTAGAGGCGCTGTTTGCCGACGCGGGCATTACAATTCCCGACCAACAAGATTGGGCCGCACTGCGCCAATCCGTGATGGAGCACGGCATCTATAATCAGAACTTACAGGCCGTGCCGCCTACCGGCTCAATTTCATATATCAATCATTCAACATCAAGCATTCACCCAATTGTCTCTCCGATTGAGATCCGCAAAGAGGGCAAGATTGGCCGCGTCTACTATCCCGCACCTTATATGACCAACGACAACCTTGAGTATTATCAAGATGCTTATCAGATAGGGCCGGAGAAAATCATCGATACCTACGCCGAGGCGACTCAGCATGTCGATCAGGGGCTATCACTGACACTCTTCTTCCGCGATACCGCCACCACCCGCGATATTAACAGAGCACAGATATATGCCTGGAAGAGAGGGATTAAAACTATTTATTACATTCGGCTGCGTCAGATGGCGCTCGAAGGCACGGAAGTCGAAGGTTGTGTTTCCTGCTCGCTGTAAATGAATAAAATCGGGTTAATAAGGAAGTCACTATATGAACGCAGTAAAACCGATAACACGCATCAGCGCCATTAATTGGAATAAAATTGAAGACGATAAAGATCTGGAAGTCTGGAACCGCTTGACGGCTAATTTCTGGCTGCCGGAAAAAGTCCCGCTGTCCAATGATATTCCCTCTTGGGCAACACTGACCCCCAATGAGCAGCAACTGACAATTCGTGTTTTCACCGGGTTGACTCTGCTGGATACCATTCAAAATACGCTGGGAGCACCAGCGCTCATTAAAGACGCCATTACCCCCCATGAGGAGGCGGTATTTTCGAATATTAGTTTTATGGAAGCGGTACATGCCCGCTCCTATAGCTCCATTTTTTCGACACTTTGCATGACATCTGATGTGGATGATGCCTATCGCTGGAGTGAGGAAAATGGCCCGCTACAAAAGAAAGCCGATATTATCCTTCAGCATTATCATAATGATGACCCGCTGAAGAAGAAGATTGCCAGTGTATTATTGGAATCATTCCTATTCTATTCCGGATTCTATTTACCGATGTATTGGTCTAGCAGAGCTAAATTAACCAACACCGCTGATCTTATTCGGTTGATTATTCGTGATGAAGCAGTGCATGGCTATTACATCGGCTATAAATTCCAGAAAGGCCTAGAGAGAGTCGATAATAGTCGCCGTCAGGAAATAAAGAATTTTGCCTTCGATTTGCTGCAAGACTTATATGATAATGAAGTGCGCTACACCGAAGACCTTTATGATAAGGTCGGCTGGACAGAAGATGTCAAAAAATTCCTACACTATAATGCCAATAAAGCATTAATGAATTTGGGTTATGAAGCATTATTCCCCGCCAGTCAGGCTGCGGTCAACCCGGCTATTTTGGCGGCATTATCGCCAAATGCAGATGAAAATCACGATTTTTTCTCTGGTTCTGGCTCCTCTTATGTGATCGGCAAAGCGGTCAATACCGAAGACGAAGATTGGGATTTTTAAGCTTTCTCACTCTTTATCTTCCTCCCTTTGTCAGAGCATAAAAAAAGGGGGATCAAGACTAACAGGCAGCCGTGTTGAGGTTGCCTGTTTTTTTTCTGCTATTACCCTCCAATTTCACCCTAAATACCCCCCATCGACCCCACCCTATTTTTGCCTGTTCAACGGCCAGGATAAGTAGCAGAATTTGAAATTATTATCTCGCGATACATTTGGCGACAGACCAGAGCATTAGGGGGGATCAGCCCATCTCGCATGGCCAACAAAAATACCCTATTAGCCCTGCTAGCCACACATCTACAGAGCTGAATGAGAGTCAATTTTCAGGAAAGATATAATCAATAATGATACTAAATAATATTAGCTATATATGCGTAATATTTATACCAATAATCGGCTAATTAGCCATTACTCTCACCGACAATATTAGACAGCTTATCAGAGCCAAAAAGGCACAATATTAACGCATGTAAATCAATCATTCTAAAAGATATATATTGAAACAGTGACCGTTGCGCATTTGATTATAAGGATATTGAGGGTTGTCTCAGATTCTCACTGTGTTAGGGTATATGGCGCTCTATTTTTTCATCAGGATGACATCGATCGAATAAACATAATTCAAAATTGACAGAGGGATATACCAGCTGCATGGCAATTAAACTCGAAGTAAAGAATCTATATAAAATATTTGGTGAGCATCCCGAACGGGCTTTTAAACTGCTTGAATCAGGCAAGAATAAAGAGCAGATATTTGCCAAAACAGGTTTGTCCGTTGGCGTTAAAGATGCCAATCTGGCCATTGAAGAAGGCGAGATATTCGTCATCATGGGATTATCCGGCTCCGGTAAATCCACCCTGGTACGCCTTCTCAATCGTCTGATAGAACCTACTCGTGGTGAAGTACTGATCGACGGCGAAGATATTGCCAAAATATCGGATAGCGCCCTGCGCACTGTTCGCCGTAATAAGATCAGTATGGTCTTCCAATCCTTTGCATTAATGCCCCACTTGAATGTCCTTGATAATACCGCATTCGGCATGGAGTTGGCTGGCGTCCCTCAACAGGAGCGCCACGAAAAAGCCATGGAAGCTTTGCGTCAGGTGAGTCTAGACAGCTACGCCTACTCTTATCCCGATGAGCTTTCCGGCGGGATGCGGCAACGTGTCGGCTTAGCCCGCGCGATGGCCAACAACCCCGACATCTTATTGATGGATGAGGCTTTTTCCGCCCTCGACCCATTAATCCGCACCGAGATGCAAGATGAGTTGGTCAAGTTACAGGCGAAACAGCAAAGAACCATCGTCTTTATCTCCCATGATCTAGATGAGGCCATGCGCATTGGCGATCGTATTGCCATTATGCAAGGCGGCGTGGTCGTACAGGTCGGCACCCCAGATGAGATACTGAACAATCCGGCCAATGACTATGTGCGCACCTTCTTCCGTGGCGTTGATATTAGCCACGTCTTCAGCGCCAAAGATATTGCGCGCCGACGTCCAGTCTCTTTGATCCGCAAAACACCGGGTTTCGGCCCTCGTTCAGCATTAAAACTGCTTCAGGATGAAGACCGCGATTACGGCTATGTGCTGGAGCGCGGGCAGAAGTTTATTGGCGTGGTATCGATAGATTCACTGAAAAAAGCGTTGGCTGAAAACCAGTCGTTGGATAGTGCCTTGCTGGCTGATCCCGCACCGGTTCCCGCAGACATGCCCCTCAGTGAGCTGATTTCACTGGTTGCACAAGCCCCCTGCGCGGTGCCGGTGGTCGGTGAAGACAACAGCTATATCGGTATTATTTCCAAGGCCATGCTGTTACAGGCCCTAGATAAGGAGACGCCAAATGAGTGATCAAATCCAGATCAACGATCAAACCGTCAGTAACCCGTGGGCCACGGATGCGGCGGCATCGACTGCCCCTGCCGTCACTGACACCGCCCCTCAGAGCCTGTCAGCCGCGGCTGACCCTTGGGGAGCCAGTATGGCCGAGGGTAGCCATGCCGCAGGGAGTGCCGGCCACGAGGCTGCTGCTCAGGCGGCACAGAGCCAAGTGGCCAATACCGACTGGTTGAACAGCGCACCGGCGGCGGCACCTGAACATTTCAGTCTGATGGACCCGTTCCACGCCACCTGGTTGCCACTGGATTCATGGGTCACTCACGGCATTGACTGGGTGGTGCTGCACTTCCGCCCACTGTTCCAGGGCATTCGTGTACCGGTCGACTTTATTCTCAGCGGCTTCCAGCACTTGCTATTGGGTATGCCGGCACCGGTGGCGATTTTGGTTTTCGCTCTGATCGCCTGGCAGTTCTCCACCTTAGGGATGGGCGTGGCGACACTGGTCTCACTGATCGCCATCGGCGCTATCGGCGCGTGGTCACAAGCCATGGTGACACTGGCGCTGGTTCTGACCTCGCTATTCTTCTGCATCCTTATCGGGCTACCACTCGGGATATGGCTGGCGCGTAGCAATAATGCCGCACGTATTATTCGGCCACTGCTGGATGCCATGCAGACCACGCCAGCCTTCGTCTATCTGGTGCCCATCGTCATGCTATTTGGTATCGGTAATGTTCCGGGCGTCGTGGTCACCATTATCTTTGCGCTGCCGCCGATTGTTCGCTTGACCATTTTGGGCATCAAACAGGTGCCAGAAGATCTTATCGAAGCCGCAGAGTCCTTTGGTGCCAACCCACGCCAGTTACTGTTCAAAGTACAGTTACCCCTGGCGATGCCAACCATCATGGCGGGTGTGAACCAGACCCTGATGCTGGCGCTGTCGATGGTGGTTATCGCCTCAATGATTGCCGTCGGCGGTTTAGGTCAAATGGTACTGCGCGGTATTGGTCGTCTGGATATGGGGCTGGCAGCTGTCGGCGGAGTGGGCATCGTGATTCTGGCGATTATTCTTGACCGCCTAACCCAATCATTAGGCCGAGATCGCCGCAGTAAAGGTGTTGGTCGCTGGTATGCCATCGGCCCGATTGGACTACTCACCAAACCATTTCGTAACAGCAAATAACTTTAAATAATCACACTCAATATTATACCCAAAGTCATTGGCGTTGCGGCAAGGCAGCAAGCGAGTAAATCCCGATGAGCTTACATAAGTAAGTGATTCGGGTGCGCGAGCGCCGCTAACACAGCAGCAGCGTCAAGGACGAAGGGAATAAGGGGAATATTATGCGTAAGACAGGAATTTGGGTGTTAGCCCTCACCACTCTGATCAGCACTCAGTTATCCGCCGCAGAATTGCCGGGTAAAGGCGTTAGCGTCCAACCGCTGCAAAGTACCATTTCGGAAGAGACCTTCCAGACCTCGTTGGTCAATAAAGCGCTAGAGAAGCTCGGTTATGACGTCCAGCCAACCAAAGAGGTTGACTACAATGTCGCCTATGCTTCCATTGCCGCAGGTGATGCTACCTATCTGGCGGTAAACTGGGAGCCGCTACATAACGACCAATACGCCGCAGCCGGTGGCGATGCCAAGTTTTATCGTCAGGGTAACTACATTGAAGGGTTGGCGCAGGGCTACCTGATCGACAAAAAAACCGCCGATAAGTACCACATCACCAATATGGAGCAGTTAAAAGATCCGAAAATCGCCAAGTTGTTTGATGCCAATAATGATGGCAAAGCCGATCTCACCGGCTGCAACCCAGGCTGGGGCTGTGAAGCACCGATTAATCATCAAATCAAAGCTTACGGCATGAGCGACACTGTGACCCATAATCAGGGCAACTATGCCGCCATGATTGCCGATACCATCACCCGCTACAAAGAGGGTAAACCGATTCTTTATTACACCTGGACACCCTATTGGGTCAGTGATGTCTTAGTACCGGGGCGCGATGTGGTGTGGTTGCAGGTGCCGTTCTCTTCCCTGCCAGATAAAACTATCGACACCCAACTTTCTAACGGTGCGAACTATGGTTACCCACCGAGTGTGATGCATATCGTCGCCAACAAAAAATGGGCTGAAGCCAACCCTGCTGCCGCTAAGCTGTTCTCTGTTATGAAATTATCGATTAATGATGTGAATGCTCAGAACATGCGGATGCATGCCGGTGAATCATCAGATGCCGATATCGAACGCCATGTGAACGGCTGGATCCAGGCTCATCAGGCCACCTTTGATGGCTGGGTGAATACCGCCGCACAAGCAGGAAATGCAAAAATAACCCAATAAAAATTGATATCTCTCCCGAAGAACTTGGAGTTGCAGGTAGGCAGCAAACAGAGGCGAGGTCCATGGATAGGCCAACTAACAAGCTTAGTGCCCCGCGGCTTCAAGTACTAAGGAGATAAAAACAACGAAGCCCTGAGTTATTGCTAACTCAGGGCTTCTGAATGTTGGCGGTGCGGACGGGACTCGAACCCGCGACCCCCGGCGTGACAGGCCGGTATTCTAACCGACTGAACTACCGCACCACGCTGCTGTTCCGGTTAAGAACGAGACGAATACTACGTATCGAAGGTACTGGCGTCAACACTTTTTCTAGCAAAATAAGCTGGTTGCGCAGTTTTTCATCGGGTGTCGCTCTATTCTGCGTTTGCGCTACCTTCCGATTCAAGCGGCATCCGCCACAGACAGCTACCCCCCTTTTTCATCACTAAATCGAGGCGCGACTCATGGGCCGCCAATTCATCCTCTGCGGCATAAATAATTTTCAGCCCAGATGCTGGGCGGGTAATGCGCTGAATATCGTCGGAAGAGTCATTCTGTGACTGATCACCTTCCATTGAGAAAGTGAGCGACGTCTGACCGCCAGTCATCGCCAGATAGACTTCTGACAGAATTTCGGCATCAAGTAGCGCGCCGTGCAGTGTTCGCTTGGTATTATCGATCAGGTAGCGATCGCACAGCGCATCGAGGTTATTACGCTTGCCGGGGAACAGGCGGCGCGCCATTAACAGGCTATCGGTGATGGTACAGAAGGTCTCCGTTTTCGGAATATCCTGCTGCAACATGCGGAACTCATGATCCATAAAGCCGATATCAAACGCCGCATTATGGATGATTAATTCTGCACCACGAATAAACTCAAGAAATTCAGGCGAAATATCAGCAAACGTCGGCTTATCCGCCAAAAACTCATCGCTAATACCGTGAACACCATATGCCTCTGGATCGACCAGACGATCGGGTTTCACATACACATGGAAGTTTCTGCCGGTCAGACGGCGGTTGATCACTTCAACTGCGCCGATCTCAATAATCCGATGGCCTTCATAATGAACGCCCAGCTTATTCATACCGGTGGTTTCAGTATCCAGAACAATCTGTCTGGTCGGTGTAACGATCATATTGCCAGTGCTCATAGCGCTCGTTTATGTCAGACTTAACGTTTAAACAGATAGGAAGAGTCTACCAGAGATGACTAAGCAGGTAGAGATTTTCACCGACGGATCTTGCCTTGGCAATCCGGGACCCGGTGGTTACGGCGCAATTTTGCGTTACAAGCAGCATGAAAGAACCTTTAGTGCTGGCTACTATTTGACGACCAACAACCGCATGGAACTGATGGCTGCCATCGTCGCGCTTGAGGCTCTGACCTCACCTTGTGAAGTGACACTCAGCACTGATAGCCAGTATGTGCGCCAGGGCATCACTCAGTGGATCCACAACTGGAAAAAGCGCGGCTGGAAAACCACCGATCGCAAACCGGTACGTAATGTGGATTTATGGCAACGTCTGGATTTGGCGATCCAAACCCATATCGTGCAATGGGAGTGGGTAAAAGGCCATGCTGGCCACCCGGAAAACGAACGTTGCGATGAACTGGCCCGCCAGGGCGCGAATTCACCGACGTTAGAGGATACCGGCTATATTCCTAATTAATACGTTGCCGCCAAATCAGGGCTGATCGCGATAGCTTTTGGTCGCACCAACGGCGCGGCTGAACCAAGGTTTACGCGCACCGAACTTCATCGGATTGAACGTCAGTGGAATGGTGCGTTTACGGGCGACAATCAGGCTAACGCAACCTAATGCCGGCAAGTGGGTGCTAATAAAGCGCCCACCTTCTTTATGCCAGGGTAAAACGTGACAGCGCGACAAATGCATAACTTCATAATTTAGCAGACTCAGCCAATCCAGCAAACGCATCTGGGTAAACATCCGGCTAACATAGGGCTGCCGCTGGCGTAATATGGGGATCAACTTCCCTGCACCCAGCATACTCATTGGATTAAAGTTACTGATAACCAGCCAGCCGTCGTCGATAAGCACCCTATCCACCTCACGTAAAATGCGGTGTGGATCAGCGGCATAAGCTAAAGTGTGGGATAGCAAACAGGCATCCACTGATTTTTCAGCGAAAGGTAACTGGTACGGGCTGGCGAACACCTGCATGTTTTTGCCTCTTTCCCCCACATTAACCTGATGGGAGATAACGCATTTATCGCTGGCAATTTCGGCACTTAAATGGCCTATTTTCAGTAAGTGAAAACCAAAGAATTTGGGCCACCAAGGCTGCAACTGCTGCTCAATTACCGCGCGATAATACTCCCCCCAAGGTAACTCAGCCCAGGATGTGGGGGCATCAATCTTTCGGCGCGTTTGTGCTGGTTTCATGTTTCTACCCAATAGATTTCAAGGTGCGAGAAGGCGGCAAGCAAATAACTCGGGTGAACCAGAGTCGCCAACACACCTGCAATTTGAAAGATAACGGGGATATCATCTTCTTTCAAACAGTTATCGACAAAAGAGGTACTCAATGAATCTTATCAGCATTCCGGCATTTCAAGACAATTACATTTGGCTATTGGTAGACCCACAAAAACAGTGCGTCATTGTTGATCCCGGTGAATCAGCCCCGGTACTGGCAGCCCTGAGCCAAGGCCGATTCACACCTCAGGCCATCTTACTCACCCACCACCATCACGATCACGTCGGCGGTGTTGCTGATTTACGTCGTCATTTCCCGGATATTCCGGTCTATGGACCACAGGAAACGGCGAACAAAGGCGCAACAATTATTGTAAATGGGGGTGATAACCTGACAATCGGTGAGCAAAACTACCGCGTAATTGCCGTACCCGGCCATACCATCGGACATATTGCATACTACAGCAAACCTTATCTTTTCTGTGGCGACACCCTATTCTCCGCTGGCTGCGGCAGGTTATTCGAAGGTACGCCAGAGCAAATGTACACGTCAATTCAACAGCTCGCGCAACTCCCTGATGAAACCTTAATTTGCAGCGCGCATGAATATACTCTCGCAAATCTTAAGTTTGCCCGTTCACTGTTACCGTTAGATCAAGATATAGCTACATATCAACAACAAATCATGCAATTACGGGCAAAAAACCTACCCAGCCTACCGGTAAAATTGCAATTTGAGCGTAAAATTAATGTTTTTTTACGCTGTGATGACGTTGATTTACAAAGAGAAATAGGCGTAATCTCGCCACCAGACACACTTGTCTCAGTTTTTTCCGAATTACGTGCCCGGAAAGACCGCTTCTGAGCTTTTAGTTGTGTTTTTTGTCGAAGCAAAGTATGATTGCTCGTCTTTTAAGCAACTACATTGACACACACATGAAGACCAAAGCGATATTACTCGCCTCAGTCTTGCTTGTTGGGTGCCAGACGTCCAAGACGGATGTGAAGGCCCCCGTACAGCATGCACAGAGTTTGTCTTCGGCAGGTCAAGAGAGTGAAGCAGGAGAGTACACAAATAGCGCCCGAGTGGGCAGCGCGCGATGGCTGGATAGTGAAAGTGGTCTCGCGCAGCAAGATTTGTGGAACTTCATTAGCGACGAGCTGAAGATGAAGGTTCCGGAAAATTCCCGGATCCGTGAACAGAAGCAAAAATACTTAAAAAATAAGAGCTATCTCCACGATGTAACATTACGGGCAGAGCCGTACATGTACCTGATAGTCGAGCAGATTAAGAAACGTAAGATGCCGATGGAGTTGGTACTGCTACCCATAGTGGAGAGCGCTTTTGACCCTCACGCGACATCATCCGCCAACGCCGCAGGGCTATGGCAGATAGTGCCGAGTACAGGTCGAAATTATGGCTTAAAACAGAACCAATGGTATGACGGCCGCAGAGATGTGGTTGCTTCTACCAAAGCAGCGCTTGATATGATGGAGCGCCTGAACAAGATGTTTGACGGTGACTGGTTATTAACAGTTGCTGCTTATAACAGCGGTGAAGGCAGAGTCATGCAAGCGGTGAAGGCCAATAAGGCAAAGGGTAAACCGACGAACTTTTGGGCATTGTCGCTTCCACGTGAAACGTCAATTTATGTTCCAAAAATGCTGGCCTTGGGTGACTTAATCAAGAACAGCAAAAAGTACGGTATAACCTTACCTGAACCCGACAAAGACCGTGCATTGGCGCGTGTTGATGTTGGTCAGCAGATACAGCTAACTCAGGCGGCTGAGATGGCGGGGATGTCACTCACAAAGTTGAAATCCTTTAATTCTGGGTATAAGCGCAATGTAACGGCACCTGATGGACACGGTCCTCGTTATATAATGTTGCCGAAAGCCCATGCTGAGCAGCTTAAAGATTCATTGGCAGATACTGATATTGCCGCAGTTCAACCCACCAAACTGGCGCAGAACAGCACAAAATCAGCATCAAGTTCGCAGTATAAAGTTCGCCCCGGCGATACCTTATCTACGATTGCCAAGCGGTTGAATATCAAGACCAGCGATTTGCAGAGTTGGAACAACTTACGTGCCAAGAGCACCTTAAAAGTTGGGCAAACCCTGCAACTGGCAAGCAATACAACCAGCAACAGTATCACCTATCAAGTTCGTAAAGGTGATTCCTTTGCCAGTATTGCCAAGCGTCACGGTGTAGACACCAACGATGTGATGCGATGGAATTCGGTAGTCAGCAAAGCTAATAATTTACAGCCAGGCTTAAAATTGACGTTGTTCGTTGACGGCAAATCGACCCCGGATACGTAGAGCTAGAATCGCTATTAAAGCTGTTAAAAAGCACCCTTCGGGGTGCTTTTTTTATGGTTCGAATTCAACCAGCAGTGGGTTGTGATCGGAGGCTCGAGTCACGAGTACCGATGCATCAGCCAGCGTTAGCCCGCGATAAAACACAAAATCAAGGGGCCGACCAAAAGCACGACTGCGAAGATCAGTGCGGAACTTCACCTCATCCAGACCCGCATCTTGGGCAAAACGCTGCAAAGCATTAACCCGCTGACGGCTCCAGGCGTTGAAATCTCCCGCCAGAATAACCGGACCGCGATGCATCGCAATTTGTTCACCAATGGGCTCGAGTTGTTTACTGTAGACATCGACGCCAAGACTGAAATTCACGGCATGAATGTTCACTACCATCAATAAGCGGCCATCATGAATTGGGTAAACGGTGACTAATGCCGACTTAGACAAGCGCAGTAGTGGTTCACGCTCACGCAATGGGCAACAGTAAACTGGGTGAGTAGCTGCTAACGTCATGACGCCAGAGGGATGCTGAGGCAACGCAAAGGCAGGAACCTGATCTGCGGCCTGATAATGGGATGTAGCGAACCTCACCAGCTCGGGTGTTGTTTGTGCTTCTTGCAGTAACATCAACTGAGCATCGCGCCCGAATTCTTTGAGAACAGATAACCACTCGGCCCGCTGTTGTTTAAAGATATTCCACACCATCACACGCAGGAATTCAGAGGTAGGCAAGGGTGCACCTGGCGGTAACCCCTGCCCTAACTGCGTTGCTGAACCGGGGAAAATCTGTTCAACCGGTTGACCTGCAACATACCGCATTGCATATGTTCGTTTCGGCACTTTGATAGCCTATTCCTTATTCGAAATCACGTTGGCTTTTGAGGTTACTGCCGCCGATGCTCCACTGATTATACGCCCAGATGTTCCACTCAGTAATCTCTTTTGCCCACGACATCACTTGATATTAGGATGCACAAGGAGAGATTCAATTTATGTAATTCATAATGCACTAATAAGCCTTGAATTGATAAAAAACCCACAAACTAAACGGCAAAAGCTCCTCACCTCCTCGGCGACAGCAATACTTGATTTATAATCAAGAGTTTTATGCCTAATACCGTATTTTTTGTTGATAGCACTCTTGCCATAATTCATTCAGTTTTCATCGAGCTGATCATGCAGAGCGTTATGGTCGATAGATAATTCTCAATGACAGCTAAAGATAAAACCATTATCAGCAAAAAAAGGAATTGTAATGAGCGTACCTGCATTCGGCCTGGGAACTTTCCGCCTTCAAGATCAAGTTGTTATTGATTCCGTTAGCCAAGCGTTGAAATTGGGCTATCGTGCTATTGATACAGCACAAATCTATGAAAATGAAGCTGCCATTGGCCAAGCTATCGCACAAAGTGGCATCAAACGTGATGAGCTATTTATCACCACCAAAATCTGGATTGCTAATTTAGCGCAAGGAAAATTGATTCCTAGTTTGCAAGAGAGCTTACAGAAGCTGAAAACCGACTATGTGGACTTAACATTAATTCACTGGCCATCACCAAATGATGAAATAACTGTTGCTGAATTTATGGCTGAGCTAATGAAGGCCAAAGAGATGGGGTTAACGCGTCAGATTGGGATTTCTAATTTCACCATTGATCTAATGAAACAGGCAATTGCGGCGGTGGGCGCAGAGGCCATTGCGACCAATCAGATCGAGCTATCGCCTCTATTACAGAATAGAAAAGTGGTTGAATTTACAAAGGAAAATGGCATTGCAATTACCTCTTACATGACTCTAGCCTATGGTAAAGCATTGGAAGAGCCGGTCATCAAAGTGATTGCTGAACAACATGGCGCAACCCCCGCACAAGTCATTTTAAGCTGGGCGATGCAATTGGGCTACAGCGTTATCCCGTCATCAACCAAAGAGGCTAATTTGGCCAGTAATTTACTGGCACAGAAGTTGCGTTTAAGCGCAAAGGATATGGCACTGATCGCAACGTTGGACCAGGGGGAACGTCTGGTTAGCCCCGATGGTCTGGCACCAAAGTGGGACGTGTAGCTCGCTAAGTACAAACTGAACCCCACTCTTTCGTGGGGTTTTGTCTTTTTAGCGACCACAGGTCGCGTACGCGATATTCATTCCCTGTGACCTGCTCCCCGTTGATTAGTACACCCCGATGTTAGTAATGTCTTCATAAGCCACATGAGGACATCTCCATGAAGAAGCGTTTTTCCGACCAACAGATCATCAGTATTCTTGGCGAGGCTGAAGCCGAGGTTTCAGCCCGTGAGCTCTGCCGCAAGCATGCTATTTCAGACGCCACCTTCTACACCTGGCGCAAGAAGTTTGGCGGCATAGAAGTGCCGGAAGTTAAGCGGCTTAAGTTACTTGAAGAGGAGAACGCCCGACTCAAGAAGCTGCTCGCCGAAGCAATGCTCGATAAGAAGGCGCTTCAAGTGGCTCTCGGACGAAAGTACTGACGACAGACCAGAAGCGGGAAGCCGTGGAGTTGATGTGTGGTGCGACCGGTCTGTCGCAACGTCGTGCCTGCAGACTCACAGGTTTATCCCTTTCGACCTGCCGCTATGAGTCTCAGCGTCCGGCTGCTGATGCTTATTTATCAGGGCGCATCACTGAACTGGCGCTTGAACGCAGGCGTTTTGGTTACCGGCGCATCTGGCAGTTACTGCGTCGGGAGGGCTTTCACGTCAATCACAAGCGGGTATACCGCATTTACCACCTTAACGGCCTGAGCGTAAAACGCAGACGACGTCGTAAAGGGCTGGCGACCGAGCGGTTTCCGCTTCTGCGCCCGGATACGCCGAACCTGTCCTGGTCGATGGATTTAGTCATGGACGCACTGGCCACCGGTCGCAGGATCAAGTGCCTGACCTGCGTGGATGATTTCATGAAGGAGTGCCTGACGATTACCGCCGTTTTCGGGATTTCAGGCGTGCAGGTCACGCGTATTCTGGACAGCATTGCGCTGTTTCGCGGCTATCCGGCGACGATAAGAACCGTTCAGGGGCCGGAATTTACCTGCCGCGCACTGGATCATGGGCCTTTGAGCATGGCGTGGAGCTGCGGCTTATCCAGCCGGGCAAGCCGACCCAGAACGGATTTATTGAGAGTTTTAACGGACGCTTTCGCGATGAATGCCTGAATGAGCACTGGTTCAGCGATATTTTTCACGCCAGGAAAATCATTAATAACTGGCGGCAGGATTATAACGAGTGCCGTCCTCATTCATCGCTGAATTACCAGACTCCAGCTGAATTTGCAGCTGGCTGGCGAAACGGGAAATATGAAGAAAAACCAACCGACATTACTAACTGAAGGTTGTATCTAATTCTGGGGGCAGGTCACCTGCTAGCCGTTAGGATAGTCATTTTTACTTTTACACGCAGCAAAAACCCCACGCTTTTGGCATGGGGTCTCGGCTTGATTTGATGCCTGGCAGTGTCCTACTCTCGCATGGGGAGACCCCACACTACCATCGG
>NZ_CAWQAF010000026.1:0-35888 GCF_963892745.1 Yersinia sp. Marseille-Q3913
AAGTGGCGCACTTTTAAAGCATAACTGTGGCTCACTTTTAGACCATAATTGACAAGTTTTGGTGCATTGCGTGCAGAAAAGGGCCTCTTTATCAGTGCCGACGGTCAGGCCAAAGCCCAGGGGCAGGTGCTGGAGATGGCGCAACCTATCAGTTTGATGAAAGGTGCGCTAAACCAGATGACGGAATGGGGAAGCATTACTCAGACGCATCATAATTTCCCGCCAGAGAACAGCAGTTTGAAGCAGCTTTTGACTGACTCAACCCAGCTTAAAGGCCCTGTCCTGTTGATGAGTGCGCCACAGGGTATTGGTGCGGTTACGCCAGAAAGTCTGTTGTTACAAAGTGGCAAAGCAATGTATCTGCAAAGTCAGGGGGAAATAAACCTGACCAGCTCTCAGCGATTTTCGGCAAATGCCTCCCAAGCGGTCTCTCTGCTTTCACAACAGGAAGGGATGCGGCTGGTCTCAGGCAAAGGGCCATTAGAAGTTGAGTCACACGGTGATGTACTTTCCCTGACGGCATTAAAAGATGTCACTGTCCAGTCAACTCAAGGGCATCTGCAATTGACCGCCAAGAACGGCATTACACTGGGGTGCGGTGGGGCATATATCCGTTTAACACCACAGGGTGAAATTGAGATCCACGGGCCAGGACTATTAAGCCTCAAAGGGATGCATAAAATGGAGTCCCCGGCTAGCCAGGATTTCCCATTGCCAGAATTACCCAATTCGGTGTGTAAAGAGTGCCTTAAAAAGGCACAGGCACTGGCGCAAGGCTTTGTGCCAAGGAGCGCATAACAATGAATAACGAGCAGGTTATTAAGTGGGTTGAATTAATTGAGTCATCCTGTACCGATTTAAAAATAAAACACATCGATATGATTATCGATCAGGCAGGAAGTGACTTTTCGTTGCTCCCGACACTCACAAACTTTGAAACTGCCATTCAATGGGGCTCTCTGTTTAAAGACCTTCCTGAAGAAATACTTTTGGAGGATGCGCCGTTGTTGATCCGTATCGATCTCGACAATACGCTACAGCGGCAGTGGATGATTGAATTGGCCATGCAGTTAGCCGGGACAGGGCAATTATTAATGCTCTGTTCAATCTGGCCCTTCGCCAGTCTAGCTGATTACTTAACTCGCTGTACTAACGTGGTCTGTGGCAGCCAGGAGGGGATTTTTCGGTTCTATGACTCCCGGATTTTCCCTTTGCTATTTTCGCATATTCTCGATGCCAAGCAGCAAGCTCATCTTCTGCGCCCGGCTATTTTTTGGAGCTGGCTGGACAGAGATAGCCAACCCCGTCAAATCGCAGGGAATGGCGCATTGCTCAAACGTGAGGAGGAGATATCTATACTGATCCTCGACGACAGGCAACTGGAAAATTTAATGTGTGTCTGTGACGTGAATCTATTACTCAGACACCTCACTGTTCCAGATACCTTAACAATGGGGCAGGAAACATTGTTCTCTGTTTGTTACGAGGGAATGATGGCGGCCACGGAGGCAGGGTTATTGATGGATGACGAAAGGGACAATTTCGTCAAGCAACGCCTCTTGGGAACAGTGACATGAAACTCGACAAATTCAGCCTGCTGGCAGGGCTTTTTCTGCTCTCAGCATGTACCCAGCCCGGCGCTGAAGCACAGGGCGGCGGGGGTGGTACCATCGAAGCCATCAACCACACTCATTGGGCTATCAATAACTTCAGCATCGATGGCCAGTCGGGTATAGATGCTATCGGTCCTTATGATGGAGGTGGCGGCGGGTGTTGCTATGGCGTCTCTGGGCCATGGCGACCGGGAATGACCGTCAGAGTTGATTGGGAGAGTGGTGAGGCTTCAACTAAAGACTTCCCAGGATTTGAAGATAGGGTTAAATACAAAGCTTGGTTAAAAAAAATGAAAGCTAATGATCGCCAACATAGCAAAGTGGTACCTGTGCCTGATTACACCGGGCAAAAAACCTGCGGTATTACGGTGCACTTTATGCCTTGTGATGAGGTGAAAGTCACCACCTCCTGTGCCACCTACAACAGCCCTAATTACCCGATTAAAGAACCGTTGAAGATGCCGGAGCCTAAAGACTGTCCGAAATAAGTCTCTCGGTTAACGACTTATCTCTTAACTAATTAATAAAACGGCGCTTATGATTTCCTGATTTCTTGGCGAGCGGTAAATCCTAAGCCACGTGTATTCATCAGTCTTACCTCAACGGAAGGAACAGTGACATGAAACTCAACAAATTCAGCCTGCTGGCGGGGCTTTTTCTGCTCTCAGCATGTACCCAACCTGGCGCAGAAGCGCAAGGTGGCGGGGGCGGTACCATCGAAGCCATCAACCACACTCATTGGGCTATCAATAACTTCAGCGTCGATGGCCAGTCGGGTATTGATGCTATCGGTCCTTATGATGGCGGTGGCGGCGGTTGCTGTTATGGCGTCTCGGGGCCATGGCAACCGGGAATGACGGTCAGAGTTGATTGGGAGAGTGGTGAGGCTTCAACTAAAGGTTTTCCTGGATTCGCTGATGAGGCAAAGTATCTAGCTTGGTACAAAAAAATGAGTGCCAATAACCGCCAGCATAGCAAAGTGGTACCCGTACCTGATTACACGGGCCAAAAAACCTGCGGTATCACGGTGCACTTTATGCCTTGTGATGAGGTAAAAGTCACCACCTCCTGTGCCACCTACAACAGCCCTAACTACCCAATTAAAGAGCCGCTGAAGATGTCGGAGCCAAAAGTATGTCCGAAATAAGCACAGAAAAGGATATTGCCTGGTATCCGGCACAATTTCCGGCTCAAGGACGGTTACCAACTCAGGCGGCATTGGTAGGGAAAAACTGCCATCAGCAGGATAGCCAAGAACGGGCCTATCGGCAGGAACTGTGCCTGGCCGCAGACCGGCGGGTCGAACCGCCGTGTTGTAACACCTTGCATATCAGCCTGTTCTTCGACGGCACCGGCAATAACCTTAACAACGACCAGTATTTGTCAGACCCTAAACACCCAACTAATATTGCCCGGCTGTTTCGTGCCACCATCGGCACCGGCTATGCCGGGGGCGCGGAAAAAGAACCGCTGGATAGCAGCGACAGCATCAGCAAAAAATATTTCAAATACTATATCCCCGGCGTCGGCACCCCTTTCCCCGAGATTAATGACCTCGAATACAGCATGACCGGGCTGGCGGGAGCTCGCTACGGTGAGGACCGGATAAACTGGGGGTTGTTGCGGCTGATTGATGCCCTGATGCGCACCATGGGCATGGACAAACTGGATGACAGCGCTTGCCTGTCGGCGATAAAAGGAATGAATACCTCCTGGGCATCCCTGGGCTTCGGCGGGTCACATAACCGCTATGAAGAGTTCAGTAAGCAGCTCAAACAGCTGGAATCGAAGCTGCGCACTGCGTTGGCACCGGCGGAGCCGGGCAAGCCGAAACTGCTGGGCATCAAACTCTATGTATATGGTTTTTCCCGCGGCGCCGCCGAGGCGCGCGCATTTGTCCGCTGGCTGAGTGAGCTGCTGCCAAAACCAGAAGCCGAAGGCCTGCAGCCGGAACAATGTCTGGCGGTAAATGATTTAAAAATCCCACTGAGCGTTGAGTTTCTTGGGCTGCTAGATACGGTGGCCTCGGTGGGTATTGCCCATGTGGCACCGGTCGCCGAAGGGCATATGGCCTGGGCCGACGGTACCCAGGAACTGCCCGATGAGGCCACCTATGGCGGATTTATCAAACGTTGTGTGCATCTAATTTCGTCTAATGAGCAGCGGTTATGCTTCCCGTTGGATTCTATTCGTCACACCGACGGTAAATACCCGTCGAACAGCGTGGAAGTGGTCTATCCAGGTATGCATTCTGATTTAGGTG
The DNA here is from genome assembly GCF_963892745.1 of Yersinia sp. Marseille-Q3913. Classification (NCBI taxonomy): domain Bacteria; kingdom Pseudomonadati; phylum Pseudomonadota; class Gammaproteobacteria; order Enterobacterales; family Yersiniaceae; genus Yersinia; species Yersinia sp. Marseille-Q3913. The sequence goes on from NZ_CAWQAF010000026.1 coordinate 3,877, forward strand.
GCGGCTACCCTCCTGGCGATCAGGGTAAAGCCAATGGTACTGGCGATGGGCGTCTGCTTTCCCAGATTGCACTACATGAACTCTATGCTGATGCATTTGCAGCGGGTGCACCATTGAAAGTACCTGCTGATGCTCTACCTACAAATCTACAGCAAGAGAGCTGGAGAAAGTTACCTTTAGATGTTCTAAACCAATTTTTCATTTCAAAGGATCTCATCAATCGTTTCAACGCCTGGCGTGAAGTCACTCTGAATTTGCCGCCAGCCCCACAAGAGTTAACCGCTGAACAGGCTGCACAGTTTGAACCGGTGCGTGCCAGCGTCACGCTTGAAAAAGCGGTGAATAACCAGATGGGGTGGATCACCGCCTGGCGTATTAACCGTTATGCCGGTGATACGCTGAAAAAGACCCGTTTCTATCTAGATGCAACCGATAAAGATAAGTACCCGGCAGATCGTAAGGCTTCCCAAGCCAAGCGGGATGCCGATCAAGCCAAGATAGAAAGAGAACGCAAAGACCAGTTGGCAAAACAGCGAGAGGGTGAACCGTCCAAACCCTTGCCACCGGGTGTGAAGGATTTTGACCCGGATATCGCCCAGACACAATTGGCTGAAGCCGCTCAGGAATTTGGTCATGACTATCGCGGTGAATCACGCAGCCTGACCAGTGCCTGGCAGTTGGTACTGGATAAAATCCCGCAAACGGCCATTTTCCTGATCAATACCGATGACGAGCGGGCAGAATTCAAACGGATGAAAGCCGATGGCGACGCGCATGTCAAGGTGCTGTTCCCGCCGCAGGGCGAAGCGAGCAATGCCGGGCAACCCAGTGGCTTACTTCGTGACTTATATGACGAGCAAGTTCATGACTCCCGTGCGTGGTTCCTGCACGCCACCTTTGGTAGCCGCGAGCCCTGGGGCGGCTATTTCCGCGACCGAATGGTCTACTTCGGCGACAACTGCAATAAAGAACTGTCACTGCTGACCATTGCGGGCAATGTGGTGGGTGTGGCCACGCTGGTAGGCGGAGTTGTCTTTAGCTTTAAACAGAAAAAACTGGCGGGAAAATTGTCAGGACTGGCAGGTACCGCGGGTGTGATGGCTCTGGAAGCCAAAGCGCTGGATTTAATTACCGGAGAGCCACTCCCCATGTTGCCGGAAGCCGATCTGTTGACGGCATTCACGCAGGCACCTGGTGCCGTGGCCAGTCTGCAGAAAGAGCTCCTCGGTGAACAACAGCTCGAACAGGCAAAAACAATGATTGCCTCGCGCTGGGCACAGGCGGAGTCATTACTGACGTCGTAGTCAGGAGTTAAACCATGAAAAATATCATACGACAGGGCGATAGCCTGCGGGAATACGGTGGCAAAGTGTTGGGGGGGCATTACCAGTGTTTTGGTAAAGGTATCGCCTGCAAAGGAGATGCAGCCTTGTGTCATCGCCACGGAATGACCCGCATTGTGGAAGGCAGCGCCATCTCAGAGGTTGACGGGCAGCCTGTCGCGTTACACGGGCACCGCTGCGCCTGTGGCTGCACGCTGGTGAGTTCTTTCCCCGATGTTGGGATAGAGCAATGAGACCCCAGCCAACCTTTCCCGCTTACCGTCATGCCCGACCACCGACAGGTAAACGCTGGCTGGCTGCCGGGGCAACCGTGTTATTGCTGACCGGCGGTATCGCTGCACTGCTACGTCACCCGGAAGCAGGGTACGGCCAGGTGATCATGGTGATTGGCTTTATTACCGTGCTAAGTGCGTTGGTCTGGGGGCTACGCGTCCTGTTTTATCGCATGGCGACGCATAACGCGCAGTTATATCACCATGAAGTGAAACAGGTTCAGCAGCAATGGTGGGCGCGGCACTGCCAGCATATCGCGTTGACCGAGGCGGTCTTAATCGGGCCGGCCGGAACAACGTTAACCCAGTGGCAACGGCTGATTAACCGCGATCACCGTCAACCGGACGTCCGTATTGAGTCCGGTGGCAAGGCACTGCGCTTACTGCACTCGTTTGCCGTCGATATCACGGAAAGAGAAAAGCATCTGGCGAAAACCCTGGTATTACAATGGCGCGAGCAGCATCAGGGGCCACTGGCAATAACGCCGCTGCGTTGTTACTGGTCAGGTTCAGCGGCGTCCTGGTTAGTTTTTTCCACGCAAATGGCCTTGTCCTTTCCCGACGTCGTGTTACCCGCGTACCCTGTCGTGTGGCGAGGTGAGGAAAGCATGACAGAAATCATTGATGAGCTTACGCATTCGGCACCTGAGTCTTTCTTTCTCTGTGCGGGATGCTGCTCACTCCCGGCTTCACATGAAAGCCGATTACCGGCTGGGGAAGCTGCTGTTTTGTGGCTACTGGGCCAGACAGGTAAAGTGCAATTCTCGCGTGGAGAGGTTTTTAACCCTTCCCCTGATGAGAGTATCGTTACCGTTGCCCAGCGAGCATTAGATCAAAGTGAATTAACTCAGCCCCCCGATACCAGCTTTTTATTTTCACAACCCCCTATTCCTGACCTGAACGAAACGGGGTGGAATGTGACTCAGCATGTTCAGGATCTCAACTGGGGTGAGCTTGCTGAGATTGAATCGATGGTGGCTCAAACGCTTGCCGCCTTCTTCGCGGAACACCATGCAATGCCTTGTGGCTGGCTGGCTCGCGATCCTAATCACACACTCGCGCTTGGAATTGTTAAACCCTATGGATCAGGAAAATAAGCCTGCTGAAATATCAGTGGCCCTTACCGTTGTTATCTTTATCACTACGCTGACGCTGGTCATCTTTCTGGGAGGGCTGGCATGGTGGTTCTGGGGGGAGCAAAAATCTACCGACTGGAATGTAGTGCGCAATCTGGTGATGATATGTCTCTTTATCTGGATTATCTCGCTGAGCGTACTGACATTAGGTTTTATTGCCGCCCGTCAGCTCATCAAAGATAAAGTTCAGGGCCCCAAAAGCCCGCTTAAAGCCACTCGCCAGAAAACACCGCATTCTGAATTCATTAAGCTAAAAACCCACTTGCGCCGCCGCTATGGTCTGTTCTGGCGCTACAAAGTGCGGTTGCTGATGGTGGTGGGTGAACCTGATGAAATCGCCGCATTGGCACCGCAACTGGCGGAACAGGGCTGGCTGGAAGGGCAGCGTACAGTGCTTATTCACGGCGGCAGCGTGCAAAGTCCGGCTGATAAAACGGGGCTAAGTGAGTGGCGTAAGCTGCGCCGCGGCGGCCCGTTTGATGGCATTGTCTGGGCGATGACCTTCGCGCAGAGTGGCACTCCCCAGTGGATGGACAACGGCCTGCGAACCCTGGAAAAAATGGGTGCTACGTTGCGCTATCAGCCGCCGGTGTATCTATGGCAGGTCTGCGACAGCGGCTGGAATCAGGATACTCGGGAGCCGCAGCCGGTCGGGGTGGTGTTCCCGGCGAAAGCGACCCCAGATCAGGTGGAGCATCAACTACGCTCTCTGTTGCCTCAGTTACGTGAGCAGGGGATGCAGCAGCTCTCTGTCGAACCACACCACGATTTTTTGTTGCGCCTGGCGCAGTCGCTGGAGCAGGGTGACGCCACCCGCTGGCGGCAGCGCCTGACGCCGTGGTTTACCGAGTATGCCTCTCGTATTCCCCTGCGTGGGTTGATGTTCAGTTTGCCGGAGGTATCAACATCGGCGGCGCATGTGCACGAGAAAAACTGGACTGCATCTGACCGCTGGCAGGGGGTACTGGATGACTGTCGTTCTGCCCGTGGACGCCGTGTCGGGCTGCCGTGGGAGCAGACATTGTGCTACAGCTTGCTGGCACTGATAGTGCTGTGGGGCGTGGGCAGTGTGGTGTCATTTGCGGTCAACCGTCACCAAATGGTCTCTGCCGCGCAGCAGGCACAGCAACTGGCGCAGTCGCAAGCGGTCTCTGACCAGCAACTCATGGCCCTACAAGCCCTGCGCAATGATATCGGGCGCTTACAATCTCGCGTGGCGCAGGGGGCACCGTGGTATCAGCGCTTTGGCCTGGATCATAATGCGCCGCTGCTTGAGGTCCTGATGCCGTGGTATGGCCAGGCCAACAACCGCATTCTTAGGGATGCCACCGCGCAAAGCCTGCATCAGAAACTCAGTGAACTGGCGGAACTGCCGGCTAACAGCCCGCAACGTGCGGCACGGGCAAAAACAGGCTATGACCAGTTAAAGGCCTATTTGATGATGTCACGCCCGGAAAAAGCCGATGCTGCATTTTATGCACAGGTGATGCAGACCACTGAGCCTGTGCGTGCCGGTGTATCTCCTGGTCTGTGGCAGAGTCTGGCCCCAGACTTATGGCAATTTTATGCGCAAAACCTGCCTGCTCAGCCGGACTGGAAAATTAAACCGGATACCGGGTTGGTAAGCCAGGTACGGCAGGTCTTGCTGGGGCAGATTGGTCAGCGCAATGCAGAAAGTACGCTGTATGAAAACATGCTGCTATCGGTGCGTCGCAACTATGCCGACATGACGCTGACGGACATGACCGGCGACACTGATGCTCAGCGTCTGTTCCAGACCTCGGAATCGGTGCCCGGTATGTTTACCCGCAAGGCCTGGGATGAGCAAATTCAGCAGGCAATAGATAAAACGGTGGCCTCCCGTCGCGAAGAAATTGACTGGGTATTGAGTGATAACCGCCGTGCGATATCAGAAGACATTTCACCGGAAGCGTTGAAAAAGCGGCTGACGGAACGTTATTTCACCGATTTTGCCGGCAGTTGGCTGAGTTTTCTCAACAGTTTGCACTGGAATGAGGCGCATAACTTGTCGGATGTGATTGACCAACTGACCTTGATGAGTGATGTACGCCAGTCGCCGCTGATTGCGCTGATGAACACGCTGGCGTGGCAAGGACAGACCGGGCAGCAGAATCAGGCGTTATCGGATTCTCTGGTGAAGTCCGCCAAGGCGCTGATGCATAAAGATCAGACCCCGGCCATTGACCAGAGTGCCGATGGGCCAGTAGGCCCGCTGGACGAGACTTTTGGCCCGCTGTTGGCATTGATGGGCAAAGGTGATGCACAAAACAGGATGTCGTCCGACAGCTCGCTGAGCCTGCAAACGTTACTTACCCGCGTGACTCGGGTGCGGCTTAAACTCCAGCAAGTGGTTAATGCTTCGAATCCACAGGAGATGACGCAGGTGCTGGCCCAAACTGTTTTTCAGGGCAAAAGTGTCGACCTGACGGACACACAGGAGTACGGCAGCCTGATTGCCGCCAGTCTGGGGGAGGAGTGGAGCAGCTTTGGGCAGGTGATGTTTGTTCAGCCGTTAACTCAGGCGTGGGAAACGGTGCTGCAACCCTCGTCGGCCAGTCTTAACGACCAGTGGAAAAACGCGGTGGTGGCCAATTGGAAATCAGCCTTTGACGGACGTTACCCGTTTGCCGCCAGTAAAAGTGATGCTTCATTGCCGATGCTCGCTGAGTTTATCCGCAAGGACAGTGGGCGTATCGACAGCTTCCTAAGCCGTGAACTGGGCGGTGTGCTACATAAAGAAGGTACACGCTGGGTACCGAGTAAGGTGAACAGCCAGGGGCTGACCTTTAATCCAGACTTCCTGGCGGCCATTAACCAACTGAGCCAAATCTCCGATATTTTGTTCACTGACGGCAGTCAGGGATTGCGGTTTGAACTGCTGGCCCGTCCGGTTCCGAATGTAGTGGAAACTAATTTGGCGATTGATGGACAAAAATTGCACTATTTCAACCAGATGGAAAGTTGGCAGAGTTTCCGCTGGCCGGGTGATACCTATAAACCCGGCACGCTGTTGACCTGGACTGGTGTGAGTTCAGGTGCCCGTTTGTACGGTGATTATCAGGGAACATGGGGGCTGATTCGCTGGCTGGAACAGGCAAAACAGAAAAAGTTGGATGAAGGCCGCTATCAACTGACCTTCACCACTGCGGATAACCAATCACTACAATGGATATTACGTACCGAGCTGGGCAAGGGCCCGCTAGGTTTGTTGCAATTGCGTAACTTCACCTTACCGGCACAAATTTTTCTGATACAGGGCCCTACCTCCGGGGCTTCTGATGTATCAGACCATGATGGCGTGATGGCGGAGTAATGCTTCTCATCATCCCCGATATTCACCGACTGGAACCGTTATGGCCACGATAACTACATTGATCACCGCCTGTGCCGCGGCCCCTGAGTCACTGTTACCGCAGGCAGAACAACAGGTTGAGCTCTGGGAACGCTGGTTGCAGCCGGTGACGACTGACCAGCACTGCGGAGAAGACCTCAGTTACAATGACGACTTCCAGCAGATGCGTGAAGAGGTCAATAAACTCTCAGGTGCTGATACCACGTTAGCCAGCGAGCTGGCAGAAAAACTGTTAACCCTGCATGGCAAAGATGTGCGGGTGGCCACCTATTACATTTGGGCGCGTTTACACCGTGATGGCGAGGCTGGGCTGGCGGATGGACTGGCACTGCTGGCCGGGCTTATCAGCCGTTTTGGTGAAACCCTGCATCCGTTGCGCGCAGCCAGTCGGAAAACTGCGCTGGAATGGCTATCGAGTTCTCGCGTGCTGGACAGTTTGTCGCTCTATCCTGAAGTGGATAATGCGGATTTTGGACGCATCGTTGGCGCACTGGCGTTAATCGAACAGAGCCTTAGCGGCTGGGATGACGCATCCCGTCCGCAGTTTGGTGGATTGTATCTTGCCTTGGAACATCGTCTGGCGCAGTCCGGTGGACCGAATGCGGTAGTGCCACAAAACAGCAGCGGGTCATCATCGGCAGGGAGTCAGGGCCAGACTGCTATGGTTTCACCGGAGTTGCGGCCAGTCCAGTCGGGGCGTGACCTGCTCGACCAGGCTAAAACGTTAGCAAAATACCTGCGTAACCAGCCGCAGGGATGGCTCTCCGGGCATCATCTTATCAAGAGCGTGCGCTGGGATACGGTACACCAGTCACCGCCGTTGGATGTGAGTGGACGAACCCGACTGGTACCGCCGCGCCCGGAATATCGCGCGCTGCTCAAACGTCTTTATCTGCAACAAAACTGGCTGGAGTTGTTGGAACAGGCGGAATCGATATTTGCCGAAGGGGTCAACCATTTCTGGCTCGATGTGCAGTGGTATCTGCATCAGGCACTCAGTAAAGCGGGAGCCCCATGCGATGGCTGGGCAGCTTGTATCACCCAGGATTTACGTCTGTTACTGACCCGGCTGCCGGGGCTGGAAGGGTTATGCTGGAGTGACGGCACGCCGTTTGCTGATGAGGTGACGCTGGGGTGGATAAACCAGCAGGTGCTGGAGTCGGTGTCGGGCTGGGGCAGCGAGCCTGCTGCCGTGGTGTCATCTGGTGAAGATGGCATTCTGTTGCTGGAGCCAGAAGCTCTGGCTCAGGCGGACAGTGAAGGGATTGAAGCCGCACTTAACTGGTTGCAATCCCGTCCGGGTATTACCACTGCCCGCCATCAGTGGTTGCTGCGTTTGGTGATGGCCCGGGTGGCGGAGCAGTACGGCAAGAACGATATGGCACTGCATCTGTTGAGTGACCTTGATAGCAGCGGCGCATTGCTAACCTTGCCGCAGTGGGAGCCGGGGCTGGCGTTTGAAGTCAAAGCCCGAAGTCTGAAGCTGCTGCGGATGAAAGCACAACGCAGCGACAGTGACAAAACCCGCCTGCATGTCGAAATGGAAAGCCTGCTCAGTGGGCTTATTGCCCTTGACCCGGCCCGTGCGGCCGTATTATGCGGATAACCGAAAAGAAAAATATTGCATAAAAAACGTGTTTTCCCTTGCTCCACGCTATTTCTGAAACACTGTTTTCCTGTATTTCACCCTTTCCATTAGCACAATGAAAAATATCATTATGGACGATTTAACCCTGCGTTATTTTGACGCCGAAATGCGCTACCTGCGCGAAGCGGGCGAAGAGTTTGCACGTGCGCACCCTGATCGGGCTGCCGGATTAAATCTGGATAAAGCCGGGGCACGTGACCCCTATGTGGAACGTCTGTTTGAAGGCTTTGCCTTTCTGATGGGCCGACTGCGGGAGAAATTGGATGATGACCTGCCGGAGCTGACTGAAGGGTTGGTCAGCCTGCTGTGGCCGCACTACCTGCGCACCATTCCGTCGCTTGCCATTGTGGAGTTCACCCCACAATGGCAGGGGATGAAAGAGCGCATGGGGGTGAGCAAAGGTTTTGAAGTGCTTTCCCGCCCCATTGGGGAGCGTGAAACCCGTTGTCGCTACACCACCACGCAGGATATGGACTTGCTCCCGCTGACACTACGCCGTGCCGAATTGGACAGCGAACCCGATGGCCGATCGGTTATCCGGCTGCGCTTTGATTGCAGCGCACTGGCCGACTGGAGCCGTATCAACCTGAGCCGCCTGCCGCTCTATTTTGATGCCGATGCGCCACTGGCTTGCGCCCTGCATGAGGCGCTGACCCTGAATACTGCCAAACTCTGGATCCGTCTGCCGGGGCAGGCTGATCGCCAGCCGCTGGACGGCTATTTTGCCCCGCTGGGGTTTGGTGAGCAGGATACCTTGTGGCCGAAGGCCGACAGTGCGTTCAGTGGTTATCAGCTCCTGCTGGAGTATTTCACCTTCCGCGAAAAGTTTATGTTTGTTGCGTTGAAGGGGTTGGAGGGGGTCGAACTGCCAGCAGAACTGCCCTGGTTTGAGATTGATGTGGTGCTGGAAAAACGCTGGGAACATGATTTTTCATTCTCCGAAAAGAACCTGCGGCTGCATTGTGTGCCGGTGATTAACCTGTTCCCGCTGGAATCGGACCCGCTGTCGCTCTCTTCATTACAGACCGAATATCAGCTACGCCCGATGCGCATTCAGGACGGCTATACCGAAATTTATTCGGTGGACTCGGTGATATCCTCGCGCCATAGCGGGCATCAGGTGTATGTCCCGTTCACCAGTTTCCGCCACAAGGGCGGGATGCTGCGCCATGATGCGCCGGAGTATTACTACCATACGCGAGTCAAACGCGGGCCTTCGGGGCTGCACGATACCTGGCTGGTGCTGGGGGGCGAGGCGTTTGATAACCACAGCGTACCGGATAATGAAAACTTGTCGCTGAGCCTGACCGGCACCAATGGGCAGTTACCGCGTAAAGCGCTACAAAGCACGGTGCTGGATACCGCAGTGAAGTCTACCGGTGCCCAGGTGCGGGTGCGTAATCTGTCGGCGCCTTCGTTGCCGTGCTATCCGCCCAACCGTGACCGTTTTCACTGGCGGGTGCTGAGCCATTTGGGCAGCAGTTTTTTGTGGATGATGGATAACGCTGAAGTGCTGCGCGGCACGCTGGCGCTGTATGACTGGACGGACAACGAAATGAACCGCCGTCGGCTGGAGGCTATCGCTGAGGTCAAACACAGCGAGATTGAACGCTTTGAACGGGGTTACTTGCTGCGCGGGGTACACATTGAAATCACCCTCGACAGCAACGGCTTTACCGGTACCGGGGATATTTGTCTGTTCGGGGAAATGCTCAGTCGCTTCTTTGCCCTGTATACCGATATTCACCTGTTTAATCGTCTGACTCTGATACTGCAACCGACAGGAGAACGTTTGGAATGGGAAGAGAATCACACGACCCGCATTCCCGGCTGATCACCCGGCTTAAGCGGGATATCGGACAGATCAATTTTTACCGCTTCTGTCAGTTGCTGGAGCAACAACCGGGAACCTTACCGCTCGGAAGTACGAACAGCCCGGCGGATGATCCGGTGCGTTTTCGTCCGCATCCGGGCATGGGGTTCCCGGTCAGTGAGCTGAAGGCGCTGGAAACTGACCCGGAGCAGCCTCAGGCGCCGCTGACGGCACGCACTACCTTTATGGGGTTGTACGGTGTGGATTCGCCACTGCCGACGGCCTATATCGATGATATTACCCAGCAGCGCGAAGGGCATGAGGCGCTGGAAGGGTTCCTCGATATTTTCAACCATCGTTTTATGACGCAGTTTTATCGTATTTGGCGCAAATATTCCTATCCGGCCACTTTTGAGTCGGGCGGCAAAGATAGCACCTCCCAAAGCCTGTTGGGGCTGATTGGCATGGGTATTCCCGGTTCGCAGCAGCATTTTGCCACCCCGACATCACGCTTTCTGGCCCTGCTGGGGGTGATGCGTCAACCGGGGCGAACTGCCGAAGGGGTGCAGGCACTGGTGCGACTGCTGGCCCCCTTTACGCAGGCTGATGTGACGCCCCATTGCCTGCGCACAGTTCGCCTGAACTCACAGATGACATTTGCCGACGAAGGGGGCAACTGGCTGGACGGTTACACCGTACTGGGCGATGAGGCCATCGATGCCAACAGTCAGTTATTGATTTCTCTGCAGACGGAAGATCGCGACGAGGCCGGTGACTGGTTACCGGATGGCCGATTGTATACCGATTTTCTGGTGCTGTTGCGGGTGTATCTGGGCTGGCGCTATCGAGCCTGTATTCAACTGACTGTCGCAACACGGTTGCTGCCGGCGTTGGTGTTGGATGAGACCCCGGTCAGGTTGGGACTGACCGGGGTGCTGGGGCTGGATGACGATACGCTGTCAGACGATATACCTGAATACTATACCGTGGAGCTGGGACACTACAGTGGACTGACTCCACAGAAATACCAAGAAGGAAACCGACGTGTTAGCTATGACTTCGAAAAATAAAATCTGTACTTCGAAAAATAAAACTTGGGCTGCCTGGAAAAATAAAATCTGCATCCCAGCATTGGTCTTATTGCTCAGTGGCTGTGGGCTGACGCAAGCCGTGACTGATGGCACCGTGTCTGCCACAAAATCACTGTTTTATAAGCAGATAAAGATACTGCATTTGGATTTTACCGCCCGTGAAGCTCTGAATACCGATGAGCACGAAGCGAACTCATCATCGGAACCGGTGATGGTGCGGGTTTATCAGTTACGTGATGATAAAACCTTCTTAAAAACGGTGTATCAACAGCTGGCGAGCGACGGGGAGGCGACACTTAAAGATGACCTGCTGGCCAGCCGCAGTGTGGTGGTGAAACCGGGCGGTGCGGTAACCTTGGATATGCCGATGGAAAAAGAGACCCGGTTTGTGGCGGTGGTGGCACTGTTCCGCCATCCGGATATGGCTAAAGACCACTGGCGTTTGATACTCACTCTGGACGATTTGCATCCCGATAAACCCCGTACCCTTGAGTTGGGTAATAACAGCCTGACATTGCGGGCGGAGGCAAAGTAATGCCGGACGCCTCCTCGCCGTCACTGTATGAGCAATTACTGGGCAATTTCACTGGCGGGCTTGAACTGCATCAGGTCAGTGAAGCTAATCAGGTCATTCTCTCGGTGCTGGATAATATGCAGCGCATTCTCAATTGCCGGGCGGGAACACTCAGTCATCTGCCCGATTATGGTCTGCCGGATATGAGCGAGATCCTACAGGGATTACCGGGCAGTGCGCACGCGCTGCTGACCACGCTCTCAGCCACGCTGCTGAAATACGAACCGCGCCTGAAAAGCTTGCAGGTGCTGCTGTTGCCGCAGACCGCTCCCGGCCATCTGGAGTACGCCATTGAGGCGGAACTGAAAGGTCTGGGACTGGTGCGTTATGGCACGGCATTTATGCCAGAAGGGCGGGTGTTGATTCGTCATCTTAAACAGCAGTATCTTGATAAAACAATGGGAGTCTGAAGTGCATTATCGGGTTCTGGACTCTGGAGTCCCCACTCTTTATTTCTGTTTCTGATAAGGATATTTCGATGAAACTGCACACCGGCATCAGGCTGGCGTTACTGCTCAGTATCATTATCAACACGCCATCAATGGCACATTCCGGGCGAACCAACGCAGAGGGCTGTCATAGTAACCGTAAAACGGGTGAGTATCACTGTCATGGTGGTCGAAGTCAGCAGGTTGATTATGTTGGCCAGGATGCCACGCCAACCCCGGTTAAAAAAGAAAAGTCACGTTCGGAGAAAAAAGAGAACGGAACAAGAACGGCGGAAAGTGGGAGATCGGTGAACGAACGAAAGGCCAGTAACCCTTTATTACCTGCGGTTTCCCCACCACCGGATGTGAGGGCACAATGCGCAAACAATAAGGATCTCAATGCGTATTGGGAACCTGTTACAGAGCGATGCTTGGACAGGTCTACAGGAAGAGAAATGACTCACTGAATATAATCGACAGATACTAGGCTGGGCATGACTTCGATACCCCAGATAGCCACAGTATCGTGATCCCCGAGTGTCATTGTACTGACCATCGGATACTTTTACCTTTCTTGAGTTATTACCATGACACTCTTACCTGAACACCACCTGAAAACGGGTACAGATCCTCGCCACTTGGCTGAATTCAGCGCGTTACGTAACGAAATGGGCAAGTTACATCATCCCGCCCGTCCAGATGTTGACTGGGCGCGGGTCGAGCAGCTTTGTCTTGCACTGTTTCGCCAGAATGGCGTTGAGCTACAGACCACGGTTGATTTTACACTGGCACGGACGCACATTGCCGGTCTTGCCGGGTTGTGTGAGGGGCTGGAGCTGCTGGCGGGATTAATCTCTCATCAATGGAGCGCCTTGTGGCCACCGCAAACCCATGCGCGGGTGGAGTTACTGGCTTGGTTGAGTGACCGATTGCAACAGGTCTGGCGCACCATGACCCTGTGCTATGGTGATCTGGCGCTGGTTTACCGCGTTGAACAGGCGCTGGAACAACTCTGCACGCAACTGCAAACGCTGGAACTCAAGCATCTGAGTAAACTGGACGGTGTTCGCCTCATGTTACATAACGCCGCATTGCGGCTGGAGAGTGCCGAAGCGGCCGCTGATACACCCGACCGATTGACTGTACCAATACGGCACGCCGCACGCTCGGAACCACAGCAACAATCACAGCCCCCCTTCGCGCCGATCACAGCCAGTGCTCCGCTGGTCTATATTGTCAACGAACCGGCTCCGCCGAGTGTACAGGTGGCTTTCGCTCCAGCTGAGCCACCACCCCCTCCGCGCTGGAAGGCCGGGCACGGTTTTATCGCCGGGTTATCACTGATGGCGGTGCTGATGACGGGCGGTTTCGCTATCTGGCAATCACTCTCATCCGATCCGTTGCGGGAGGCATTACTCGCCAATGCCAGCCCTCTACCCACACCGCTGGCCGCTAAATCAATTGATGAGCTGAAACAGCAAACCTCAGACGTCGCACTGGGACGTTTGACTGAACCCGTGCTGCAAGCCAGTGGCTCACAGTTAGAACAATTGGCGATATTGCCGCCGTTATGGGCACAAATACGGGGTGATGCACTGTTATCACAAGCACAACAATTGTGGCCCGCCAGCCAAGAAGTTAAGCGCTTGAGCACATTGTGGCAGCAACAACGAGAGGCTGGAGCTGCCCCGTTGGTTGAGTTGAAACACTATGCACTGGCGCAAGAGCGCTTACGGCAACTGGCCGATCGCCTAAATGGATTGGATGAGAAAAAGGGGCGCTATATGACGGTCTCTGAGCTGAAATCTGTCGTTTTTGCGATTCAACAACCGCTGGCACAGATATTACCGCTGGAAGAGTTGTTGCGTCAGTATCAGGCACAGTCCGAGTCAGGGCAAACTCCATCTTCAGCACTGCGCCAACAGATTGACAGCCGGTTTACTCAACTGCTGAACCGATATGCGTTGCTCACGTTGCCCGAAACGGCATCGCCGTAGGTGATGCGTGACTGGCCATGCACACCGCTTGGACAAAAGATTTAATGCCGTGCCGGGAAAGGTTGACCAGGGATATTGCATCAGGAAGCTGCGATGAGTGAAGAATACAGAAACCATCGTACTGCGTGGACCGTGGGCGAATTGACGTTTGTGGAAGCCCACTATGGGAAGATACCCACTGCGGAGATAGCCACCCATTTGGGCCGTACCCTGACCGCAATAAGATTGGCAGCCCAGGAGTTAGGGCTTTGTAAGGTGCATGCGGTTCCTTGGACTGAAGAGGAAAAAGAGGTCATCCGGACACATTATGCCGATGGTGAGGGAATAAGCTTTGTGGGCCAGTTATTGCCGGGGAGAACGCGGAAAACCATTTTTGCCATGGCAAAAAAAATGGGGGTCAAAAGTGCTCGGAGCTGGCAGAAAAATGAAGTCCGTATTTTGACGCAGTTTTACCCCAAAGTGGGCACTAAAGTGGTTCAAAAACTGCCTCGCAGAAGTGTTGAGTCGATCAAAATCAAGGCCAGCCAACTGGGCCTGAAATACACGAAACTCAAAGTGCGTGAGACACCTGTGCAGCGCTGGACTGATGACGAGTGGCGCTTGTTGGAGAAGAACCTGCACTTGTTCCCCTCGGAGATGACGCTATTATTTCCAAATCGTACAAAGTTAGCGATTGAAAAAGCAAAAGAAAGATTAAGGTACCGCCAACTCAAGCAGAAGACGCAAGATAACTGAGTAATGGGGGCAAAGTGGTCAACATAGCCTGTTATGTATTAGTCACGACTTGATCTGACACTGGGCCTTGAAAGGTTGAGAGTTACCGGTTTTGATATGGGTGTCGAATCCTTATACAAAACGCGAGGTAACTCTCATGATTCATACTAACAATCCCATCATCAAACACAAAGCCGGTTTGCTTAATTTGGCTGAAGAGCTGAACAATGTATCCCGAGCCTGCAAGATTATGGGCGTCTCCCGCGATACCTTTTACCGCTATCAGGAACTGGCCGAAGAAGGCGGTATTGATGCTCTTCTTAATCGTAGCCGTCGTGTGCCTAACCTAAAGAATCGTGTCGATGAAGTCACTGAACGTACTGTTGTTGACTATGCAGTTGAATTCCCTGCACATGGTCAACACAGAACCAGTAACGAATTGCGTAAAAAAGGTGTATTTATCTCCGGAAGCGGCGTTCGCTCAATCTGGCAGCGGCATGACCTTGAAAACTTCCGTAAGCGGCTGAAAGCACTTGAACAAAAAGTGGCAAGTGAAGGCATCGCACTTAACGATGCCCAGATCGCAGCCCTGGAGAAAAAAGCACACGACGATGAAGCTTGCGGGGAAATCGAAACGGCTCATCCCGGTTATCTGGGCTCACAAGATACTTTCTACGTTGGTAACCTGAAGGGCGTAGGTCGCATCTACCAGCAGACGTTCGTGGATACCTTCTCGAAAGTGGCGCACTGCAAGCTGTATACGAGTAAAACACCGATCACAGCCGCTGACGTGCTTAATGACCGCGTGTTGCCGTTCTATGAGGCGCAGGGCCTGCCAATGTTGCGGATACTGACCGACAGGGGGACAGAGTTCTGTGGTCGCGTGGATCAGCATGATTATCAGCTGTATCTGGCCATCAACGATATTGACCATACGAAAACGAAAGCGATGTTGCCGCAGACGAATGGCATCAGTGAACGCTTCCACAAAACTATTTTGCAGGAATTTTATCAGGTTACGTTCCGCAAGAAGTTATATGGGGATATCGACAGTCTGCAAGCCGATCTGGACAACTGGCTGCGATATTACAATAATGAACGAACCCATCAGGGAAAAATGTGCAGTGGACGGACGCCGATGGCGACATTACTTGATGGAAAACGGCTCTGGACAGAAAAGAATCTGAACCAGATTTAATCTGACAGATACCTGTATAAATAACCGGTAACTGTCAGATCAGGTCTAAGCTACTACACCTGTTAAGCAATAATCATCCGCAACTGCATGTTTTAACATGGTTGTTGCATTGATCAATTGAATCTACAGTAGCCATTTTAATATGTTGTTTTCTATTTCAATACGTTGAAGTTTCTTCTTTAACTTACATATTTCAATTTTTTCCGAGGTGATGGGTGAGGCTTTAAGCGTTTTTTCCTGACGTTCATTACGCAGTTGTTTTACCCATCGCGTCATTGTGGAAAGGGTAACATCCATAGCACTGTCCGCTTCAGTAACAGTGTGGTTTTGATCAACAACAAGCTGAGCGGATTCGCGTTTGAACTCTGCGCTTCATGGTTTTGTAGCTATAGTACATATGGGTTGAAAAAATTAACAAATCTCAAACCCGAGTTGAACTAATCGTTTCTGCTCTGTTGGTTTAAGCGTTTTAACTCCCCATATTAGCAGATGCCGAGGCCGAGAACTCGCTACATAGGCGAAACGTGCCGCTTCGGTGCTTGGGTCATTAAGCCAGTCTTTCCAGTGCGACTGGTTACCTGATTTGAGAGAAGAGATAACAACAGTCGCATCATGCGTTTCACCCTTCACTTGATGGATTGTTGCATAACGATGCGTTACTACTGGTTGCAGCTCTACCATCGATAAGCGAGTGGACAATTTGTCAGACCCCTGACCTGAAGGTGCCGAAAGATTGATCTTTTTCAAACCGGATAATTTTTCCGCGATTTCAATCGGTATGAAAGATTGGTCAGGAAGTTGTCGTATGGCTCGTTTTGTGATGGCTGCCCACTGCGTCCACGTCAACTCAACATCTGATGATCCACAAATACTGAGAAACTTCAGACAGTTGAAAATGAACTGTCGCCAAACCAATGTTGAATCAATTTCAATGGGGCGGTAAAGGTTCATCGGTGCCACTTCGAGCGATAATTTTAATGCAATCCACTGGGAAAAAGAATTGAGGGCGAGTCTAACTCTCTCTAGATTTTTACTCTCCACCGACACACATGACATGGCTAGTTCTTCCACTGTGTTTAATGTCACGCCGCGCGTTAAACGTTGGAGCGTACTGTGGCCCCTGGCGACAACCACAACATTTTCATAGCCTTGTGTAAGTTCGGTAATCCGTTGAGTTAGCTCCGATGGACACCGCTGATATTGAATGATCTTTGGTTTAAGTGATTCAATATCTGGGTTTCCAGCCCCTCTTCCAACATTGAGCAAATCACTGCAAAGATTGGCAATTGCCTGACTGCTGCGCCAGTTGGCGCTTAGCGCGAACTCCCTGAAATGCAAATCATTCAGCAATTTCTGTACGCGCGCTGGATCTGACTTTCTGAAACCATAGATGGACTGATTCAGATCACCAACAAAATGAAATCTTATCCCTAGACGGTCTAGGTACCTGATAACAGCTAACTGTTCCGCGGAGAGATCCTGACACTCATCTACAATCACTACCGGAAACCGACGAGCCACCCTAGCAAAGTATTCCCCGAATGCCTCGTTCTTAAACGCTATGAGGGCGAGCATGTCGATATCTTTGTAGGTCGCAAATCCCCCTCTCCAGAGCCTCTTTTTGGTATCGATTAAATCTCGCATGTTCTCTGCACTCAACAGAGCTGCGTTGAGTGCAATATCTGTCAGTTCGCCAGTCGAGAACACGAAGCTATTACTGTCCAGATCGTAGTCATACTTGCAGGCAGATATTGTTCTTCCACAGATCCTTGTGTTTGTACGAAAAATATCAGCCGACCTGTCTAACAGACGAATACGAAAATCCCCATTTTTCCCCGTATATCCGGTTATCTGGCTAGCGATCTTTGCCACTACATGCGTTAACAGGAAGCTGTCGAAAGTTGAGATACAGTGAGGGTGTGAGACTGGCTCACCAAGGTATTCAGTCAGGCGTTCTTTCAGCTCATCTGTGGCACTGTTACAGAAGGTCAGTACAGCAATACCGGACGGGAATTGTTGCCAGTCACGTATTGCACGGGTAACACGTGCAGCAACAACTTCAGTTTTGCCACTTCCTGGGCAAGCCCTCAGATAAATATGTTCGTTGAGTGGGGCATCGATGTAGGCTTGCTGCTCTTCAGTTAGCGTCATCATGCGACAATCTCTTGTGGGATGTTGCAAGCCCACAGGATGGCTTCGCGAATGTATTCAGGGACCACGAAGTCCTCAAGGTGCTCAACCAGAGCATCGGCTAAAACTTGGGCATAGAGTCCTTTGCCCATATCATCCGAATCAATGCGCTGTAGAAGATACCAAGCGTAATCAGCTTTTTCTGCGTTAGGCATCTCAGCAAAACTTAACTCAGAACTTGCTCGCAAGACTGCTTCAACTGGCCCTCTTGTAGGCCAATGAGCTGCCGCTACCTCAAACATCTTGCGCAAGTTATTCCCTTCTAGTGCAATGTCGTATTCGAAGGTTTTGTATTTCCCTGCGTACAGCCTTGCATATTGTGACTGTGCGATAAGCGGAATCAATGTCAACGCAGGATTGTTACCGGCCTGGAAAGCTTCCGCGTGTGGAAGATAAGGCATGGACGTTTCCTTGCCTTCCTCATTAACAATCTTCTCAATCGATTTGGGCGGATCATTGTCTGTCAGCCCTGCACAACGAACTGGAATACTTCTGCTCTCCCCTGTCCCTTTGACATCGCAAAATAACTGCATGAAATGGTTAAAGTAGATACCGTTTAAATTGATTACCGATACACCATAGTCATCCAAGGAATCACGCCCTTTCCCATATGCCTCTAGCACGATACGGGCCAGTTCAGGAACAACAATGGCTTCGGCAATACCTTCTACCAGAATTACGCCTTTAGAAAACAGTAAATTAGACTTAGTGACATCCAGCCAGCGGTCAATAAATCGCCGGCTTGCGTCAGGTAGCCCGCAATGACGCAAAGGGATAGCGGTAGGTTTATCCGCCCGTGAAATATGGATGATATTGTTAATAGACACTGCGGACGAGATAACAGTCGAGTGAGTCGTAATAATAACCTGAATACCCCGCGCCTCTGCTACAGCCTTCAAATGCCGCAGTAGACGGATTTGTAGCTGAGGATGCAGGTGAGCCTCGGGTTCTTCAATCAACAACAGACGAAGGTATGTTTTCTCGACCTGCTCTTCTTCGACATCCAGGATCAGCTCAGCCAAGATTGAAGCGATATATAGCAGATTATTGTATCCAAGGCTGTTTTCTTCCAAAGAACGGAATTGCGTGGCATCAGCATCTGAGAGATCGGGATAATACAGCAGCCTGAGTCCTTCAACGATTTTAGAAAAATTGACCTCCGAAAATTGGATGATAGTACTCTGGGACAAATTCATGCCCAACGCTTCCTTGAGGTTATCTCCAATCCTCTGATTGGCCTGCTTAATGGCATAATCTTCGCTTTCAGCCAGCTCCTTATTAAATGCTCCTACGCGTTGCTCAAGTGGATGGGCAGCCCCAGCCTTGCGACAATCTTCTAGTTCCTTTCGACACAATGCTTTCAATAGACGTGCTAGGCGGGATTGCCTCCCTTCTCTCAGTTTGACTTCAGCATCACGTAATGGTGGCAGGTAGATGCAATGGATAAGATCGAGAACTTCAATCTCTACCGGTTTGATACGTTGAGCCCCGCCCCAAATCTGGTGTCGGTAGTGCCCACGTGACTCACGATTTGCTGCTGAAAATGCCAGTTTCGCTTCTGGTTCCTGCCCACACCAATCAATAAAGGCAGTGCTTTCATCTTGGTTGAGCTCAGTAAACGTTGCTTCAATATGAATAGATTCAGCAGCAACTGCATTATGGATAAAGCTACGGTAGAAATCTCGGTCACGAATGGCGCGTTTACCCGATTCTGAATCATTAAACAGTTGACGGATAGCGCTAATGATAGCTGTTTTACCTGCTCCGTTCTCACCAACCAAGACGTTAAGACCATCGCTCAATTCAATCGAAAAATTATTGTCAAAGCATTTGAACCCATTGATTTTTATAGTATGTAGATACATGAGAATCCTGTCTTTACATGAATAGGTAAAATGCCAATTTCGAATTAATTATTTTTTCATTATTAGCATGTCTGAAGCCCGGAGTACTAGGTGGTTTCATCGGTATGTATCAAAATGGTTCATCACCAAAAAACTCATGAGAGCTATCTGCTTTCATAAGTTTAGGTTTACCCAGCCTGATTGGGTACTCAGTCTTCTGGTATACAACCCCTTTAATTATATGGAAAGTCATCTCACTCGCATTTAACTGAAGGGAATAGTCTGTCAGGGATATATGTTGACGGGATATGGATGATTTATCAGAAACGATTTCAATTTTCCGTATTTCTGGCTCCAACCAGGAATAACTTGCCTCGTCGTCATAGTCGTATTCAAAAAAGTTTACTGAATATCTCGTGTTTTGAACGTCCGCATTCAGAACTGCTGATGATTTATTGAAGAGAACAATGTTGTAGGGAGTGGAGACTTCATTTTTCTCATCGGTTTGCTGTGTTGATTTAAAACTGATTCCGTCAAGTTTATATATGTCTGATAAGGATAGGTATTCGGAAATAGCCTGAGTAATGAGATATTCAGTGTCAGTTTTTTTCCCTGAAACTGGTAGTGTCAGTTTGCGGGAAAGCTTTCGTAGAAAGCAGGCCGTGGCAAACTTTTCAGCCGTCTGAGGATCGAATAAACTATTTTTGATAGGACTCAGTTCATCCAGAGCGGAAATTTCCAAAATCCGTAAGGGCTTCAAAGGGCTGAACTGCGCTACAACGACAAGGCTACCTACCGCTGGTCTTACTTCGGCGATGGCGATATTGGGGGACGTGGCTCCGTAGAAGACGGGAATGCCTTGCGCATTCATACGGCCCGAAGTAGCTAGTAAATGCGGGGGTGGGCCGAAGTGTCTCTCAGGATGTTGAAGTGCTTCTTCTACCTTGTCATAGCTGTCAAAGGCCCTCGCCCTAAATACTGGCATATCATTATTAAGATAATTAACCGCGTTCCTGCCGTCTTGTGTCCGGTGTGTTTCAATACCGCTAAATATTTTGTTAAAAAAATCCTTTACGTGATTATTAAAAAATCGTGCTTCGTTCTGGAGAGACTTTTTTATCTCTTCCCATTTATTATCCAGAGCTTCGGAAGAGTGGTCTTTTTCTTTGTAAACGTAATCCTCGCTGTAAACATCACCGCCCAGCCAGTCATTATAGTTTTCCTTCAGAGCTTCATGAATCTCTGCGGAAATATCTTCATCTACTTCGAGGCATTCAGCAATAATATCCTCCGCTGGATTACCGAAACTGTAGCCGGGATAGAGTCCCTCATCAGTTCTACATCTGTAATAGGTGGAAAACACTGTGTGCATGGATTCAGCTAACTCGTGCAGAGAGATTGTTTTTCTTCTGTTCCTACAGTAGCTACAACGATCATTGGCACTACCCTTTTTTTTAATCATGGCACTGATAAATTTTTCACCCACACATTGGTGGCAGATGGACTTATCATTTCCCATTTTCACCCTCTTCGATGCTAAATGAAGTGGTCGACTTAAACTTGCCACCACAAACTGCAATTGTAACAGCCTATGCTAAGCTACCTATGAAGTATTTGGTAGGTATAGTAGTAGTTAATGTTATGATAATGCTAATGTTCTATGAGGATTAATTTAATAAGAGACTCATTATGTCAATTTCACTTGAACTGCAAAAAATTGCTGATAAGTTAACCGTATTTGAGAATAATGAATTAGATGAGATTGATCATTTAATCGATATAACAGAAGAAATATCTAAGTCATTTTCAGGTTCATGGTTTGGCTATCATTCTCGAGTCTATTACAGAGATTTCAACACTCCTCCATCAGGTGCCATATTTAGTGCTGAATGGGGGTTAATGGATTCATTCTCAATGGGGTCGGTTGGTGATTGGGTCGAATACCAGTATGATGCCGTCATTAATTATATTCATAATGAATGGAATGATAATGAGTTAGATGAATATATAAAAAGTTCTAATAAGGCAACCTCAATATTCGAAGTGTGTAAAAGTGACACTTTATCTCTTATTTATTCAAATAAAGAGACTCTTGGTGAAGATAAGTTCTTGATGGATTTAATCGAGAAAATAGAAAAAACAAAAGTGATTGTTGAAAACCAATTTATAAGTTATTACCGACCAAATCGTCAAATAATGACTCGTGATATGAATGCGATAAACAATGGTTTACAAACGCCACCTCATATTGCGGTGTATTGCAAGGCAATGAGTATAAAATCACCATATATGTCTTGTGGAGAATTAAAGGTAAATCTGATAAAGCTTTCTAATCATATTAAAAATAAAGAAAAGAAATCAGTTATTGAAGAGAGAATCGGTGTGAATATTTTCATCGGTCATGGACGCTCTCATATGTGGAGAGAGCTTAAAGATTTTGTCCAGGATAAGCTAAGACTTCCTTATGATGAATTTAATCGTGTTCCAGTGGCCGGAGTTACAAATATAACTCGGCTAGCTCAAATGCTGGATCAAGCATGCATTGCCTTTTTAATCATGACAGCTGAAGACGAGTTACTGGATGGCAATAAGCAAGCTAGAATGAACGTTATTCATGAAGTAGGATTATTTCAAGGACGTCTGGGTTTTGAGCGAGCTATAGTCTTATTGGAGGAGGGTTGTGAGGAGTTTACGAACATTAATGGTCTTGGCCAAATAAGATTTCCTAAAGGTAACATTTCCGCAGTATTTCAAGATATTCGAGAAGTCTTGGAACGAGAGGATATAATAAAGTAGAAATTTTAATTTATACTCTGTACTGAAAAGAGTCGCTTGGGATGTTTTTTTCGCAAGTGGCTTTTATAGACTATACGAAACGTAGGGTATACCCCAAAACAACACGAGCTACGCGCAGCCTAAGTTCTACTATTGACCTCTGCTAAGAATGGGAGGATTACCCAACCACTCTCATCGAAGATAATGAACATTCAGTAGATTGCAGGTTGTACATGGATACTAATGAATTCACCTTAAATAGGCATTATATATAGGCGTGTTAAGGTATGCTAAATCTCCCTGAGATCATAACGAGAAAATATTAATTTTTTATTTTAATTATCCTGATGGTTATCTTATTACAGGGAGATCGAAGTGACTAAATAAGGATTTGAATGTGTTTTCTTTAACCCATGGGTTTTGTACTCGTCGGGTATACTCATCATGAGTAAAAGGTATTACTGATTGATATTTTTCATCTATTTTTTCGTTGTTTTCCAGCCAGCAGGGTTGAAGGATTAATCCGTTCCACCATTCATTATCAGGGCAATTTCGTCGTGTAACTTCTCGGGTCAGGTGGAAATAATATTTTTTTCCACTTTTTTTGAACTGATAATTCATGTTGAGTAACAACAGTAACGAAAAGCTCCAGATTTCCAGCCTTTTGTAATTCCATAATCCTTTGGCATCAGATACTTCCAGTAGAGAGATAAAATCCTGAATGGACAAACAGCCTTTATCACCGCCCTTAACTTTATGGCAGATCTCATATGCTCGCAACAGGTGAACAGATTGCATAAATTCTGTCCGTAGTTTTCGTCCGTGCAAGTCATCCCAGATAGAATCTTTCAGTAAACCATAACGTCTGGATGAAGAGCGAAGAAAACAGGTAGTGGGTGCATTATCTGGATGCCTAAAGCATTCAGTGACATTAGGGCTGTCAACACCATAAGTGCTTAATTTACTCTGACACCCTATGCAAATAGCGAAAGGGGCAGTCTTACATTCACTATTTCTCTGGCGCTCCAGTGCGCGAAACTGTGATGGTGTTACGGTATCTTCACCATACACATCAAGATAAGCTTTGGACATACGCTGCATTGCAATCCCTCAAAAACAATGTAATACCCGAAATGGTTTTATCGTGGGTAGAGTGATAAATCAAGAGGTAATGAGTAGCTCACCATTTTTTATTCAGCTTATCGTCAATGCAGGCTATTGCGTCATCATCATAGGGACTGGCAGTATCCTCTCAATGTTTCATATCTCTTTTTTCTCGTTTTTATTTTGACAGGAATACTTGAACAAACATGCATATGCGAAAAATAAGTTTCAGAGTGAAAATGAAAAAGACATCCAGCAATTTTCTTTGCTAAATACCTTTTCATTATTAAGCGCGTCTATACTCCATACCAGCAAGATCATTAATATAATTGGCATTCCACCACATCATTTCTCTCCGTTGATCCAGATACAGAGTATGGCTATAGGTTCACCAGATACTGTTTCGCAAAATCAAACGGACTTACCGCTTCCTCTCTGTTAATATCCAAAAAATCTGCCCACCATTGCAGCATTAGTCTACGCTCATCCAGAAACTCGGCTTTGTGGATGTACGCTGCCCGAACACCATTACGTTCCTGGTGGCTCATTTGCCGTTCCACCGCATCCCGTGACCACAACCCAGACTCAATCAATGCGCTGCACGCCATCGCTCGGAAACCATGACCACATACCTCCGTCTTGGTCTCATACCCCATCAAACGTAATGCCTTGTTGATGGTGTTTTCACTGATGGGCTTACGAGGATCATGATCACCAGGAAAGATCAGACCACTCTCACCACCAGAAAGGCGAAGTTCTTCCAGCATAGCTAACGATTGCTGGCTGAGTGGGACCAGATGCGTGGTGCGCATCTTTGAACCTCGGTGTGAGAATTTAACGCCGGGGATAGGTTCTCTTTCAGCCGGGATAGTCCAAAGTGCTCTTTCTGTATCGATTTCACTCCAGCGTGCATAACGAAGTTCACTGGAACGAATAAAAACGAACAGATTAAGCATCACGGCCAGGCGAGTAAGAGGTTGACCCTTATAACCCTCAATACGCGAAAGCAGCTCTGGGATGCGATTAAGTTCGAGGGCAGGCCGGTGAACGCGTTTAACCGTGGTAAGAGCCCCAACCATATCCTGAGCCGGATTATAATCAATGATCCCACACTGGACGGCATAACGCATGATGGCGGTGGTGCGTTGCAGTAGACGGGCAGACACTTCAAGAAATCCTGCATTTTCGGCTACCCGAATAGGGATGAGCAGGTCGGGTGTCCTGAGTGAAGCGATATCGCGAGTACCGTTCACAGGAAACAGATACATTTCCAGATTTTTGAGCACCTTTGCGCTGTGTTGTTCAGACCATTGCTTATTAGCAGCATGCCAGCGCCGGGCAATAACTTCGAATGTTTGAGTGGCATCGGGTAAAGCCTTTTTCGCACGCTTGACCTCACTGGGGTCGGAGCCCTCGGCAATCAATTTGCGCGCGGCGTCGCGTTTAGCCCGCGCTTCTGAAAGTGATAGGGCGGGGTAGACGCCCAATGCCAGGGTATTTTCTTTACCGAGATAGCGATAACGTAGTCGCCAATATTTTGACCCATTGGGATGAACCAGTAAATGCATGCCATCGCTGTCAGTCAGTTTGTAAGGTTTATCTTCGGTTTTTGCTGACCGGACTTTCACATCGGTGAGTGCCATGGATGGCCTCCGGAAGAGATTTTGTGGGTATAATAATTATCGAACTGGACTGTACCCGCATTTGTGCCCACAGGTGTAACTTGATGTAGGTAGAATCAGGTTGAATTCAGTTGATATGGAGTAGGGGGATGATAGCAGTAACAGCAGGATTTTAAATGCAAAAATGGACGTCAGTTGACGTCCATTGATAATAAGGTGGTGCCCGGACTCGGAATCGAACCAAGGACACGGGGATTTTCAATCCCCTGCTCTACCGACTGAGCTATCCGGGCAACGGGGCGCATTAAACCGTATTGGTGCCAAATCGTCAATGAGTTTCTGATATAAAGGCGATCAGTTGCTCTATTTTCACGCAAAATAGTTAGAAAGGCATAAAGTTGCCTGTTTTTAGTACCACAGATAAATATTTTATCTGATTGATTTATCGATTTTTTATTTTGCAGCTCGTTAAATAACAATGGCTTATATATTCACTAAATGTGCATTTTTATTGGCTATTAAGGGTTGCCCCAATGGATGAAACATGCAACTATTGCGCAAATTTTAGCATTAGTATTCATGCTTGTAGCCCATATCATTTCGAGAATTCAAACAGGAGGCGGTCATGGCACTATTACACTCCCCAATGCATATTGAACGCCTTATACGCACTCTTTTCTGTTGCACCTCTGCAAAGTCCCTTATTCCTTTCATGCGGTAAGGCTATCTGTTGCCCACTGTTAGGCATTATTAAAAATAGAGTAAATACTCTGGTTTTACTGATGTTTATTGGTCGGTGCTGAAACCAGCTCGCCTATTACTCAGACTTACCTTTCCGCCGATGAAAGGCGTAGGTGTAAAACATCAATTTGCCGGCATTGCATTAGCGCTCAATACTATGCGATGTCATCTATATGCCTTGAGTGGCAGCCTCATACCTGACCGTTTGAGAGTAAGTGATATGACACTATTAAAAATAGCAACAAGCGCCCGTCTGGCTTCTTATATAGAAACTCAGCGCGGTGTGGTGTATCTCAATCATACTGATTTTACTGATGTTGCCGCCGTAGTGATGTCGGTTGAAGATGCTAATGTCGGTATATTGTCAACGCTGCATGACCTTGGTTTTGCTATTCCGACTTTTATTGCTGTGATGTCAGAGCAGAGGGTTTCTGCGGACTATTTGCCGTTAATTAAAGGGATCATCACGCTGGGTGAGGCAAATAAAGCATTTTACAATGCTCAGGTGGAAGCTGCCGCCAGCGAATATCAAAGAAATCTATTACCGCCTTTTTTCTCGACGTTAAAAAAATATGTCGAGATGAAAAACTCAACCTTTGCTTGCCCAGGGCATCAGGGGGGCGAGTTTTTCCGTAAACATCCCGCAGGGCGTCAGTTTTTTGAGTTCTATGGCGAGACAATTTTCCGTTCAGATATGTGCAATGCTGATGTCAAATTGGGTGACTTGCTTATCCACGAAGGTGCGGCAAAAGATGCGCAAAAATATGCGGCTAAGGTGTTTAATGCAGATAAAACCTATTTTGTGCTGAATGGCACGTCGGCTGCGAATAAGGTGGTCACTAACGCCTTATTGACCCGTGGTGATTTGGTATTGTTCGATCGCAATAACCATAAGTCTAATCATCATGGCGCACTGATTCAGGCTGGAGCGACACCAGTCTATTTAGAAACAGCTCGTAACCCATTCGGGTTTATTGGTGGCATTGATGCCCACTGTTTCGATGAAAGTTATTTACGCCAGCAGTTGCGTGAGGTCGCGCCCGAACGTGCGGAAGAGGCACGGCCATTTAGATTGACGATCATTCAGTTGGGTACTTATGATGGCACTGTCTATAATGCACGTCAGATCATTGATAGTATTGGTCATTTATGTGATTACATTTTGTTTGATTCCGCGTGGGTTGGTTACGAGCAATTTATTCCGATGATGAAGGATTTCTCGCCGTTGTTGCTGGAATTAAATGAAAATGACCCTGGGATTATTGTGACTCAATCGGTTCACAAACAGCAGGCTGGTTTTTCTCAGACCTCGCAAGTGCATAAGAAAGATAACCATATCAAAGGGCAAAAACGGCACTGTAACCATAAACGTTTTAATAATGCATTTATGTTGCATGCTTCGACCAGCCCATTCTATCCATTATTCGCGGCACTGGATGTTAATGCCAAAATACACTCTGGTGATAGCGGCCGCCGTATGTGGATGGATTGCGTGAAACTAGGTATCGAAACCCGTAAATCATTATTAGCGCGTTGTTCAATGCTGCGACCTTTTATTCCTCCGATTGTCGGCGGTAAAGGATGGCAAGATTACGATACTGATATCATCGCCAATGACGCGCGCTTCTTTAATTTTGTGCCTAATGAGGCTTGGCATGGATTTGAAGGATATAACCAAGATCAGTACTTGGTTGATCCTTGCAAGTTATTGCTGACGACGCCCGGCATTGATGCCAGCACGGGCCAATATACTGAATTTGGTGTTCCGGCAGCGATATTAGCGACTTTTTTACGTGAAAATGGTATTGTGCCGGAAAAGTGCGATCTCAATTCGATCTTATTCCTGCTCACGCCGGCAGAAAATCCAGCAAAAATGGCTCATCTGGTTGATATGTTGGTACAGTTTGAACGCTACGTTGAGCAAGATGCACTACTTTGTGATGTGTTGCCGACGATATATCGTAAGAATGAAGAGCGCTATCTGGGCTACTCTTTACGCCAGTTATGCCAAGAAATGCATGATTTATATGTTAGTTTTGATGTTAAACAGCTACAAAAAGAGATGTTTCGCAAAGCGGGTTTCCCGAAGGTTGTCATGAACCCGCAAGATGCCAACATCCAGTTTATCCGCGATAATATCGAGCTGATTCCGATTGCTGAAGCAGAAGGACGTATTGCTGCTGAAGGTGCATTGCCATATCCGCCGGGTGTGCTGTGTGTGGTACCGGGCGAAGTATGGGGAGGGGCGGTGCAGAGTTATTTCCTGGCTCTGGAAGAGGGCATTAACTTACTGCCGGGCTTTTCTCCAGAATTACAGGGCGTTTATATCGAAAAAGGTGATGTGGAGTGGCGGCGTATTTTTGGTTACGTTATTACTCAGTAATTACAGTAAACCGACAGCCGATGAGTGTATCGGCTGTCCCACCCACTATTTTATCGCTATAGGGTTAATCAGTAACCGAAATAACGGGCTAATAAGACGGCTCCGGAGATCAACAATAAGATGTTTATTATTCGGATAAGCTGCTCGCGGCTGATCCCTAAACTGATTTTATTGGCGATAATTAACCCAACCAACATTCCTGGCGCGAGCAGTAACACCATCCACAAAATGGATAAATCCATATAAACCCCCGCCAGAGTAAACAAAATGACTCGGGTTAGGGTGCTTAGGCCAATGAGCGTCGTCTGAGTAATCCGTAAATTATCTTTGTTGGCTACCCGGCCTGATAAATAAATGGCATAGATAAACCCTCCACTACCAAATAGTGCACTAAAAACCCCCCCAATTAAGCCGAAAGGAATCGCTGCGATAGGCTTGAATTGTCCTTGTGGTTTACGTCGGCTGAGTGAGTAGATTGCATATAAAATGACAAATAGACCCAAAGCCAATAATAAAATATCGGGTCGAGTACGCAGCAATATAGTTGCACCAATCAGACTGCCAATAATCATTAATGGCACCAACCGTTTAAGCTCAGCAAGATCAGCATGTCGGCTATGACGCGCGACATTGGTGATTGCTGCGAACATATCGACGATTGCCAATAGCGGTACAATCTTAGCGACAGGAATAAACAGTGCTAATACTGGGCTAGCAATTAGTGCGGAACCAAATCCTGTGATGCCAAAAATAGTGTAGGCAACGACCATCGTGGAGAAGATTGCTACCATTTCGAAAACAGTAAGTCCAAAATCCATTTGCGCAGCCTGCGAGTGTAGGTAATAAAGTGATGATCGATACTATAAGCATTTTGTTGATAATCGTCGTTATTCAAATGTGCACTATTTTTCTGTGACCACAATTTTCCCATAAAAAATGGCACAGTGATTTGTGCCATTTGAGTTTTATTTATCAAGTCCCACTAAAACTAATAGCGGCGGTAGCTCTTCTGCGCGCTGTTCACTTTCACCAGATAACGGCGGGATTCACCGGATGGGTGCTTAGTGGTTAGCGTTTGGAATACATCACCCGGTGCCATGTTGTTGATAATATTCACCGCTTGATTTTTATCGCTGTGGAACACCCGTAATACGCTACCTGCACCACCATTATAAGAGGTAATAACGGCATAACGCCGTGAGGTCGTATTTTGAATGCCACCTAAATAGGTATTTTGCAGAATTGACAAATATGCTGTGCCTGCATCGATATTATTTGCTGGATCAAATAGATAACTACGACTTGGCTGACCACCTTTGCCTTTCAATTTGAATACATCTCGCCCGGCAGTATGCTGAACGACTTGCATCAGGCCCAGCGCATCAGAGCCGCTGACAGCATATGGGTTGAAGCTCGACTCTGTTTGCATGATCGCCAGAATCAGTGACTCTTCGACACCATATCGCTCAGCTGATTGTCGCACCAGTGGCAGATATTTATGAGCACGTTTATCCAGATGGTTTGGCACTAATTGCAAAGTCACCGACCAGATAACATGCAGGCCAGAGGTGCGTTTTTGCATTTTGGTTTGCAGTAAATAATCAGCAAAATGGGCCGCTCGCCACTCCCAGCGAATCGGCTCGCCATTATTATCGAGTACCTGCCCATAGAGGAATGGCTCTTTGCTGATCTGAATATCGTTAGCGTCAGAATAGAGATCAATCGAGCCTGGGTCATCGCCCATTAATAATGTCGTGATTATCGCCTGACGTAAGTGAGCAGCCGGATCGGTCGTGGCAATAGTTTCAACCGTAATAGTACCGGCATCGAAGTTGATATGGCTGCGGGTTTTATACTGATCCGTATACTTAACGTAATCTTTCGGACCCGCGATTAAGACTTCTTTTAATCCCCAAATATTTTCAATGTCGTGGGCAAATTGGCCCATTAAAATCTCAAAACCGTTGGTGTCTTTGACAAAGACTTCGCTATCTGCCTGATTTTTATTACCTGAGCAAGACACTAACAATGGTGCAATTACCAGCAAAGCTAAAATTTTCTTCATCTTAAAAGCCATATCTTGATGAGGAGTGGAACCCACAGAGGCCCCACGTGGTTATTTACTCGGCGGAGTATAACCTTCAATATGAACGTCCTGCCCCTCGAACAAGAAGTTGACCATCTCCTGCTCCAGCAGTTTGCGGTCTGCCACATTCATCATGCTGAGTTTTTTCTCATTAATTAGCATGGTTTGTTTGGCTATCCATTGTGACCAGGCTTCTTTTGAGATTTCGTTATAAATACGTTTGCCTATTTCGCCCGGATACAGCTGAAAGTCCTGCCCCTCAGCATCCTTCTTTAAAAACGTGCAAAAAATCGTTCTGCTCATGCTAAATCCTCTTCTATGACTATCGTCAAATAAAGCCGTTTGGGCCGATGGCTGTGCTGCCCGTTATTGTTTTGCCAACTCTGTTTTTGCCAACATATGCAATAAACGCTCAACTGGGGCGGCCACTCCTACCGAAGGTGGCTGTGCTAAGTTATACCAGAGACCAGCACCATCATCCATGCATCCACGGACTGATTCCACATTCAGCCACATCGGAACAATATCCAGATGGAAGTGGCTGAAGGTATGACGAAATGCGGTCAATTGCTGTAAACCACTTGCCGAAATACCTCGTTGCTGTAACCAGCGCTCAAGTTCTTCTTGCTCAGCAAATTGCGGGAAACAAAATAGCCCGCCCCACAGGCCCACTGGTGGGCGCTGTTCAAGCCACGCTTGGGTGTCTTTTTGCATCAACAGAAAATAGGCGGTTTTTTCCGGTATTGTTTGTTTGGGTTTTTTACCAGGGTAGCGTGCCCAGCTGTGATTAGCATAAGCCATGCAGCCGCTGTTTAGTGGACACAGTTCGCACTTGGGCTTAGAGCGGGTACAAACTATGGCACCTAAATCCATCATTGCCTGATTAAACGGGCCTACACCTTTAGCGGGTGTCACATCTTCGCTGATTTGCCACAACCGGCCTTCGACTTCCTTTTTACCGGGCCATCCCTCAACCGCATAGCAACGCGCCAGCACTCGCTTAACGTTACCATCTAAAATTGGAAAATGCTGCCCTAAAGCGAGCGACAATATGGCACCGGCCGTTGAACGACCAATACCCGGCAGGGCAAGGATCTCGTCAAAAGTGGTGGGAAACTCGCCCTGATGGCGTTCCACCACGGTTTGGGCTGCTTTATGTAGATTTCTGGCACGGGCGTAGTAGCCCAGTCCAGTCCATAAATGCAGAACTTCATCCAGCGGCGCTGCTGCCAGAGCACGGATATCAGGGAAACGCAGCATAAAGCGTTGGAAATAGGGAATCACCGTCGCAACCTGAGTCTGTTGCAACATAACTTCAGACAACCACACTTGATAAGGCGTTTTATCCAACTGCCATGGCAGTGTCTTGCGGCCAAAGCGTTGGTACCAATCAAGTACCGCGTGCGCGAATTGTTGCGCTTGCATCATAAGCAGGTATCGATATCCGGCAGGTAAATAAATAGGGCTGGATTGCAGCATAGAGTTCCGGCGCTGTAAACCCCCTTCGTACTTGAAACTGCAGCGGTGTTAGCTGCACTCACTCACCCGAATCACTGACTTGAGTCAGCTCATCGGGATTCATTCATTGGCTGCCTTGCTGTAGCTCCAATTACTTTGGGGGATACCTTCGTACTTGAAACTGCAGCGGTGTTAGCTGCACTCACTCACCCGAATCACTGA